>CASPVX010000004.1 GCA_949425575.1 uncultured Bacilli bacterium | reverse complement strand
AACAAGTATTAGTAGAGACAAGAGGAATAGAAAAAGGACAAATATTAAAAGCAGGGGAAACACTAGAATATATAGTAAGAGTTTGTATACCAGAAGGAACAAAGATTAATGAAGATATAACAAGCAAAATAGAAGTATTTACAGAAATAATCCAAGATGATAACCAAATATTTAATGAACCAGAGGATGGAATAGAATCAAATAAACTAGAGATAGAAAGCACAATAGAAGAAAGTGATTATACAAGCATAAAAGTGACAGTAAAAGCAAAAGGAAATGGCTTAAGATATTCATATAGTTTAGATGATAAGAACTATACTGAAGCCTCAGAAAATAATACATATACATTTACAGGTTTAATACCAAACAAGCGATATACAGTATATTATAAAGTAGAAGATAAAGATGGAAACTACGTAACAGAAAGTAAATGGATTACAACACAAGATATAACAAACAGTATAATAAAAGTAGAAAATGAAAATAATTGGACAAGAAGTAAAAAAGTAACAATAGAATATCCAGAAATAGAAGGATCAAAATATTATTATAAAATAGGAAGTAACGAATATATAGAAGCTACGAACCCTAAGGAAATAAATGTAGAAGAAAATACTAGTATATATGCGAAGATAGAAAACGAAGGAAATATTACAGAAATAACAAAAGAAGTTATAAAAATAGATAATAAGGCTCCAGAGTTAACAATAAACACAAGTACAACAACAAAAAGTATAACTGTAATAGGAAATGCGATAGATGAAAGTGGAATTGAAAAATATGAATATTCTATAAATGACGAAGATTATATAGATAATGGAAAATATAATAATTATACATTCGATGAACTAGTGCATAATACAGAATATAAAATAAAAGTAAGAGTAACAGATAAAGTAGGGAACCAAACTGAAAAAGAAGAAGTAGTAAAAACAATAAAAATAGAAATGCCAACATTTCAAATAGATAAATTAGAATATGCGGATAGTAAAACACTAACAATAAATTATAATAATGATAATTTAGTAAAAGAGTATAGTTTTGATGGTAGTACATGGGAAGAAGCTAAAACTATTCAAACATTAGATTTTATAACAGAAGGAAGCGTAATAGCTAGAGTAACAGATGGAGTAAACTATGTAACAAGTAATGTATATAATGTAATTAAAATAGATGAAAGCCTATTAGGAGAGATAATAATATATGCAGGAAATAAAGAATTAGAAAATTATTTGCCATGTGATGGAAGGGCGATATCAAGAGAAGAATATTCTGAATTATTTGAAATAATCGGGACAACATATGGATCAGGAAATGGAAGTACAACATTTAATTTACCTAATATAACTGATAGAAAGGTAATAGGAAGTAGTAATGCAGTGCCACTAGGTACAACAGGCGGAAGTAATACTTCAAAGTTAACCTCTATGCCAGCCCATACACATAATATTCCAGTGTTATCAGGAACAGCAGCATCCGCAGGAGCCCATCAGCACAATATTGATTCAGCAAGTGCAAATGCAGGAACTATTACTTTAGCAATCAATAGTAATAGTGTTTCTAATATCTGGACTAAATATAGTGATAAAAAGGGTTTTGCTAAGAGTTCATCAGGCTGGTATGGAGATTGGGGGCAAGGAAGAGTAAATAAAGTAGCGTCAGCAGGTGCCCACAATCATAGTGTAACTACAGTAGCTAATACATCTGGAAGTACTGGAAGTGGAATTGAATTTAATGTTGAAAACCCATATATAAAAATGAAATATTATATAAAAGTAAAAAATAATAATTTAAATAATGCATATAACTTAGGGACTAAAAGTACACGAACAGGAAAAATTATAGTATGGAGTTCAAATAATATCCCAGAAGGTTATTTGGTAGGAAATGGTCAGAGTGTTTCTAGAGAAGAGTCATCAGAATTGTTTGAGGAAATAGGAACAACATATGGAGTAGGCGATAGAAATACAACATTTAATTTACCAAATACGTTAAATAGAACTTTAAAAGGTGGTACTGTTGGTAATGTTGGAGGAAGTACTACCGTAACACTTACAAACTCAAATATACCAAGTCATACACATAGTATTCCATCATTATCAGGAACAGCCGCATCGGCAGGAGCGCATCAGCATAATATAGATTCGGCGAATGTGAATGCTTATGCTATTTCGATGGCCTCTAATAGTGATAATGTATCGAATTTAATTATATCTGTTTCCAAAAAAAGTTATTTCGCAAATTATGTTACTACATCAGGAATGTACCGAGATTGGGGAAAGGGTAGAGTAACCAAAGTAGCTTCAGCAGGAGCCCATACTCATAACATAGCAACAAATGAAAATACAACAGGTGGTGCTGGAAGTGGAAGTTCCATTAATATACAAAATCCATATATAACAGAAAAGTATTTAATAAAGAATCAGGGGTCTTCAGGTATATCACCTGGCACAATAAAAATATGGTCATCAAATAGTGTCCCAGATGGTTATTTACTTTGTGATGGAAGAGCAATATCAAGAGAAACATATTCAAAATTGTTTGAAAAAATAGGAACAACATATGGTTCTGGAGATGGAAGTACAACATTCAACTTACCAAATATGCAAGGAAAACAAATAAATGGGAATAACTCTTCTGATGTAAATGGAATAGTAGGCGGCTCAAATACGGTTAATGTAGCATTATCAAATATACCAAATCATACACATAAAGTACCCAAATTATCAGGGACAGCAGCATCGGCAGGAGCTCATCAACACAATGTAGATTCTGTTAATGCTAATGCTGCAACATGGACATTCAATAAAAACAGTAACTCTGTTTCTAATAGGTGGGAAGTATATACTGCAAATAGAGCTTTTTCTATGGCACTTGAAAATTCTAATTATAGTGAATGGGGAAAAGGGATAGTTTATAAGGTAGCCTCATCAGGAGCTCATCCTCATAACATTACTACAGTAGCTAAAGCGTCAGGGTCTACTGGAAATCCATCAGTATCTATTTCAGTTCAAAATTCTTTTATAGCTCTTAATTATATAGTTAAGCATTAAAGACAGTATAAACAATTATACTGTTTTTATTTCCTAATATAAAATATGGCTTTTCCATTGACAACTAACTTTTTTTTGAGATATAATTAATATTGCGTGTGGTAATTTTTAACACAAGATTATGAATGGGTGAGAGTATGAATGATCATGTGAGTACAATATTTGAAATACCTTATTTTAATATTCCAGTAACCAATGTTGTTATAATGTCATGGATTGCAATGGGCGTTATAATTGCTTGGGCTTTTTTGGCAACAAGAAAAATGAGACTAGTTCCAGCAGGACTTCAAAATACTGCAGAGCTAGTAGTTGAAGGTATTACTAATTTTACTGTAAGTTTCATGGGAGAAAAAGGAAAAAAATTTGCCGCTTATGTTGGTACAATTGGTCTTTTCTTAATTATCTCTAATACCTTAGGTGCATTATTTATGAGTGGATTAACTCATGGGCTTATTGCCCCACCAACAAGATCATTTGGTGTAACTGTTGCTTTAGCTGTAATGACTATTGTTGTAGCTATAGGTGCTGGAATATATGTTAAAGGAATTAAAGGGTTTGTTAAGAGATTATTTTCTCCATTACCATTCTTATTCCCATTTAATTTATTAGAATTTATCACAAAACCATTATCGCTAAGTATGCGACTTTTTGGTAATATATTAGGAGCTTATATCCTAATGGAATTACTATCTGCTAGCTTACCAGCAATAATACCAAGTATTGCGTGTATGTATTTTGACTTATTCGATGGTGGGCTACAAGCATTTGTCTTTGTACTTCTAACAGTATTATATATATCAGAGGAAGTTCACGAAGAAGAATAGAAAATTATTGAAGGTGGTGAAAGTATGGAAATGTTAGGTTTAATTGGTGCAGGTATCGCTGTATTTACTGGTGTAGGAGCTGGTATTGGTATCGGTGTTGCTACTGGTAAAGCATCAGAGGCAATTGCTAGACAACCTGAGGCTTCAGGAAAAATTCAAACTATCCTATTATTAGGTGCTGCCCTTGCAGAAGCAACAGCAATCTATGGATTAGTTATTGCAATAATGATTATGGGTAAAATGTAATACCAATAAAACTTCAAGTTTAATTTAAACTTGAAGTTTTAATCGTTATAATTAAATAGAAATGGAGTTACGATATGGAAATAAATAGAGAATTCTGGTCTACACTATTTTTTACTATATTAAATATTTTAATACTATATTTCATTTTGAAAAAAATATTGTTTAAACCCGTTAGTAAATATATGTTAGCTCGAACAACAAAAATTGAAGAAGCATTAGCTTTAGCTGCAGAAGCAAAAGAAATGGCTTCAAAAATGGAAGATGAACATAAGGAAAGAATGAAAGAAATAAAAGAAGAAGGAAATGCTCTTATAGCTTCTTATGAGAAAAAAGCACAAAAAGAGTATGAAAATATTATTGCTAAGGCAAAAGAGGATTCATCAAAAATTACTGAAAATACAAGACAAGAATTAGAAATCGAAAAAGAACAATTAATTGCTGGTCTTAAAGATGAAATTGCTGACTTAGTATTAGAGGCAAGTAAAAAAGTAATAGAGGAAAACTTAGATACAAAATCTAATAGAAAACTTATTGATAAATTTATAAATGATGAAAAATAGAAGAGGTGATTTTAATGGCTGCAGTAAGTACAAGATATGCAGATGCTCTTATAAATTCAGTAGATAATAAAGATGAAGTTTGTAAGTGTTTAGAAAACGTTGCTAAACTTTATAAAACAAATTCAGAATTTAAAGAGACATTTAATAATCCAAGAGTAGCTGATGAAGTTAAAGTTGATATTATTAAGGAAGTTATCTCTAATAAAAAAAATGATAAATTTATCAATTTTATAAGTTTAGTTTTAAAAGAAAAACGCTTTAATTTAATTAATGATATTTATCAAAAATATCAAAATATGTTAGATGAACAAAATAAAAAGATAAATATCGATATAATTGCTTCATGTGAGCTTTCAGAAAAAGAATTACAAGGAATAACTGAAAAGTTTAAAAAAATGTATAAAGCTAAAGATATCGCTTATAAAATTAAGATTGATAAATCTTTAATTGGCGGTATTAAGATTATTGCTGGTGGCAAAATATATGATGATACAATTAAAACAAAATTAGATGAAATGCTATAAAGGAGGAAATCAAAGTGTTAATAAAACCAGAAGAAATTAGTGACATTATTAGAAAAAAAATAGATGGCTATGATTCAAAAATGAAAATCGATGAAGTTGGTCACGTTATTGAATCAGGCGATGGCGTTGTTAAAATTTTTGGACTTAAAAACTGTATGGCAAATGAACTTATTGATTTTGGTAATGGTGTTTATGGAATGGCTATGAACCTTGAAGAAGAAAATGTAGGATGCGTTTTATTTGGTGGGGAAACAGAAGTAAAAGAAGGCACTATTGCTAAAAGAACAGGAAAACCAGTAAGTATAGGTGTTAGTGATGATATTATTGGTAGAGTTGTAAATCCATTAGGAGAAGTTCTTGATGGAAAAGAGCCATATAAAGTAGATAAATATAGAGATGTTGAATTTTTAGCGCCAAGTGTAATGATTAGAAAATCAGTTGATACACCACTTCAAACAGGTATTTTAGCAATCGATTCTATGATACCAATAGGAAGAGGACAAAGAGAATTAATAATTGGAGATAGACAAACAGGAAAAAGTGCTATTGCAATAGATACAATTATTAACCAAAAAGGACAAGATGTAATTTGTATTTATGTAGCAATCGGTCAAAAATCTTCATCAGTTGCAGGTGTAGTAGATACATTAAAAAAACATGGAGCAATGGATTATACAATTGTTGTTTCATCAACAGCAAGTGATTCAGCACCAATTCAATTCCTAGCACCTTATGCAGGAAGTGCTATTGCTGAATATTTTATGTATGAACAAGGTAAAGATGTTTTAATCGTTTATGATGATTTATCAAAACACGCTCAAAGTTATAGAGCAATGAGTTTATTATTACGTCGTTCACCTGGTCGTGAAGCATATCCAGGAGATGTATTCTATTTACATTCAAGATTACTTGAAAGAGCTGCTAAATTAGATGATGAACATGGTGGAGGATCAATTACAGCTTTACCTATAATTGAAACTTTAGCAGGCGATGTTTCTGCTTATGTTCCAACAAATGTTATCTCAATAACAGATGGACAAATTTATCTTGAAAGTGAACTTTTCTTCGGAGGTCAAAGACCTGCTGTAAATGCTGGACTTTCAGTATCACGTGTTGGTGGTGCTGCTCAAATTAAAGCAATGAAAAAACTTTCAGGAAGAATAAGAATTGATTTGGCACAATATCGTGAACTTGCTTCATTTGCACAGTTTGGTTCAGATTTAGATAAATCTACACAAGATAAATTAATTCAAGGTGAAAGAATTTTAGAATTAATAAAACAACCACAATATCAAACTATTCCAGTTGAGAAACAAGTAGTTATGCTTTATGCAGCTGTTAATGGTTATTTAGCTGATATTGAAAATAGTAAAGTTAAAGAGTTTAATAAAGGATTAATCGATCATATAGAAGAAAAACATCCAAAACTATTAAACGAAATTAAAACTAAAAAAGATTTAACAAAAGAAATTGAAGATGAAATTAAAGAAAGTATTAATGAATACAAAAAAATCTTTAGTTTATAGAAATGGTGGTGAAGTAAATGGCTAATACTAGGGAAATAAAACTTAGAATTAGAGGTGTTGAAGGTACTAAGAAAATTACCAAAGCAATGAAATTAATTGCTGCTTCAAAACTAAAAAAAGCAAGAGAAATGCATGAAAGAACTTTACCATTTTTCAAACATATTCAAGAAGTTATGGCAGATATAATGAAAAGTACACCAGAATTACAATTAGTGTACTTTGATCAAAGAAAACAAAAGAAAAAAAGAACGAAAGCTTATATTGTAATATCTTCAGATAGTGGTCTTAATGGTGGTTATAATAGTAATGTTATAAAAGAAGCTGTTAAAATCATTGATAAAGAAAATTCTGTGGTGTTTCCAATCGGTAATGTAGTAAGAAACTATATGATTAAACACGGCTATAATGTAAGTATGGATTTAGGAATAGAAAGATATTCAGTTACAACAATAACTGCTGCAGATATTGCCAAACATTTACTAAAAATGTTTAAACGAGGCGATATTGATGAATTGGAACTTATTTATACAGAATTAGAAACTGCAATGAATTTTGTACCAAATTCTATCAAATTACTTCCTTTAGAATTAAAAGACTTTGAAGATGGGGAAATGAAACAAAATTTAGAATTTGAACCATCACCTGAGGTAGTATTTGAAAGATTAACAAGACAATATTTAAAAGGTGTTTTATATGGTGAACACTTTGCACGTATGAACGCTATGGATGCAGCTACAAGTAATGCCGAGAAAGTTTCTAAAAAACTTACATTAGATTATAATAGAGCTAGACAACAAGCTATAACTCAAGAAATTTCTGAGATCATTGGTGGAGCAATGAATGCAAATTAAAAGAAAGGGTGATTATAAATGAACGAAGGAAAAATATCACAAATCACGGGAGCTGTTTTAGATGTTAAATTTGACAGCGATAAATTACCTAATCTTTATAATGCAATTGAAATTCCTTTTAATGATGGGAAAATAGTAGCAGAAGTTATGCAACACTTGGGAAATGACACTGTTAGATGTGTTGCAATGTCATCTACTGATGGACTTCAAAGAGGAATGAAAGCAATCGATACAGGAGCTCCAATTTCTGCTCCTGTTGGTGAAGAAGTATTAGGAAGAGTATTTAATATTTTAGGTGAGGCAATCGATGAAAAAGGCGAAGTAAAATCAGCTGAAAAATGGCCTATTCATAGAGAAGCACCAAAATTTGTAGATCAAAAACCTGTAGCAGAAATGTTTGAAACAGGAATTAAAGTTATTGATTTATTAGCCCCTTATGCTAAGGGTGGAAAAATCGGATTATTTGGTGGAGCTGGTGTAGGTAAAACTGTATTAATTCAAGAATTAATTAGTAGTATTGCTAATGAACATGGTGGTTATTCAGTATTTACTGGAGTTGGTGAACGTTCAAGAGAAGGAAATGACTTAATTAATGAAATGGCTGACTCAGGAGTTATCAATAAAACTGCTTTAGTTTTTGGACAAATGAATGAACCTCCAGGAGCAAGAATGAGAGTTGCTTTAACTGGACTTACAATGGCTGAATATTTTAGAGATGTTAAACATCAAGATGTGTTATTCTTTGTTGATAATATTTTTAGATTTATTCAAGCAGGTTCAGAAGTTTCAACTTTACTTGGAAGAATTCCATCTGCAGTTGGATATCAACCTACTTTAACTACTGATGTAGGAGCACTTCAAGAAAGAATTACATCTACTAAAAATGGTTCAATTACATCAATTCAGGCGGTATACGTTCCAGCAGATGACTATACAGATCCAGCACCAGCAACTACATTTGCACATTTAGATGCTGTAACTGCACTTTCAAGATCAATTGCAGAATTAGGTATTTATCCTGCTGTAGATCCACTTGAATCTAATTCTAGAATTATGGATCCAGCAATTGTTGGTGAAGAACATTATTATGTTGCTAGAAAAGTTCAAGAAATTTTACAAAAATATAAAGAATTACAAGATATTATTGCAATTTTAGGTATGGATGAACTTTCTGATGAAGATAAGAAAGTTGTTTATAGAGCAAGAAAAATTCAAAAATTCTTATCACAACCATTTTTTGTTGGTGAACAATTTACTGGTATTCCAGGTAAATATGTTCCAATAAATGAAACAATTAGAGGATTCAAAGAAATTATTGAAGGAAAAATGGATAATTATCCAGAAGACGCATTCTTTATGGTTGGCACAATTGATGAAGTTATTGAAAAAGCAAAAACTATGGAATAGTAGGTGAATTTATGAGTAAAACATTTAAATTCGAAGTAGTTTCTCCTACAGGTATCTTTTTTGAAGATACTGTAGATTTTGTTAGTTTTCATGCTATCACAGGAGATATAGGAATAATGGCTAATCATGAACCAATGCTTATAGCAGTGAAACCTTGTACCTTAGAAATTGAAAAAGATAAAAAGAAAAAACATGCATATATAGGTGAAGGTTTTATTGAAGTAACAAGAAGTAAAGTATCTGCTATTGTTGATTTTGCTGGATGGCCTGATAAACTAAATACTGAGTTAATTCTTAAAGAACAAAAAAGAGCAGAAGAAGAACTTGAAAATGGAAAGCATGATTTAGAAAGAAAAGCCGAATTAACTGCTTCTATTGAAAGAACTAAAGCTGCACTTAAGACAGCGAGTATAAGAGATTAAATCTAGTTATTTATTAACTAGATTTTTTAATTGACATTTAAAAAATAAAAAACTATAATATATTTTTATGGGGGAAAATTTATGACTGAGGCAAAATTAATTTATAACTATTTACAGGAAAGAATACCTGGTATTGAAGTATTTATAGGATATGGATCAGAATTTTCAAAAAGTAGTGAACAGTTAGAAAAACTTAAGACAGAAAGAAAATTAGAGAGAAGACATTTTAAAGGAATTACCCTTCCTTTTGCTACTATAAATGAAATTTTATGGAAAAAAGATGAAGATCAATATGATTGTTTAATATTATGTGACAGTGTTAGAGAAGCATTTACCGAAGGGTTAAAAGTTTTTCCTGAATGTCATACAGAAAGAATCGCTGCAGGTATCGACTCTAGAGCAGATGAAGATTTAACAAGACATACTAATGTAATTTATATGACTTATGTATATATAGAACCAATAAAAAGATATATAAAAATAGGGTTTTGTGATTATATGGAAACACTAAACAGTATGATAACATTTGATAGCCAATATATTCCATTTAGATTATTAAAAAAATGTTATATTGCTAAAAGTACACCAATGTTTGATGATGCATTGTATGTATGTAGAGGATCATTTGATTTAGTAGCAGCTCTTTTAGAGCCTGAACTTTATGAACCACTTTCTAATCATTATGAAAGGGTTTATGGATCTTCTTATAAAAATGATGTGCGAAATGGGATTGCAGAAGCTCCTGACAAATTAGAAAAATTGCTTGCTAATCAAGAAGAACACTTAGATAAGTATTATGGTAGAATAATGCATACAAGAGAAGTTTGTGAAATAGATGGTATTTCTATGGAATATGTAAAAAAGAAAATACCTAGAAATTGGTATTTCTTATTACCAGAAGCATTTAAAAATGTGGTTAGAAGTATTAAGCTTGTTTATTCTGATCTATCTTCATATGAAGATAGAGTTAAATTAGCTGCTGCTTTTTCAGAATATATTGATGAAAGAAATAAACTTGAAAGTAGAACGCAGCCACTAAGAGGTCTTCATTCTACTGGCGTAGTAAATACAGTTGCCTATGGACTTAGAAAAATAAATAAAGCAACAAAAAGATAAAATCACTAAATCAGTGATTTTTTTCATATTTTAAGTATTTAATCCATATAGTTAATTAAAGAAAGTAGGGATTAGATGGAAAAAAACGAAATAATAAAGAGTATTACCGAAAGAACTGGAGGCGATATATACTTAGGTGTCGTTGGAGCTGTTCGTACAGGGAAATCAACATTCATTAAAAGATTTATAGAAAATCTAGTAGTACCAAACATTGAAGATGAATATGAAAGAAAAAGAACTCTAGATGAAATACCTCAAAGTGCACAGGGCAAAACAATTATGACAACAGAGCCTAAATTCGTTCCTAGTAATGGTGCTAAAATAAAAATAGATGATTTTAGCGCTGATGTTAGATTGGTTGACTGTGTTGGTTATGTTATAAATGGAGCTAAAGGTTATGAGGATGAAAATGGTCCAAGAATGGTAAGAACTCCATGGTATGAAGAAGAAATACCATTTGTAGAAGCTGCTGAAATAGGTACAGAAAAGGTAATTCGTGACCATTCAAGTATTGGAATTCTTATAACAAGCGATGGTTCTATAGGTGAATTCGAAAGAAATAATTATATTGAGGTAGAAGAAAGAATTGCAAAAGAACTTTCTGAAATTGGAAAACCACATATTGTTATTTTAAATTCAACTCATCCAATGTTACCAGAAACAGAAAGACTTGCTGAAAGTTTAAATGAAACATATAATGTTCCAGTAATACCAATGAATATTGAAAATATGAGCGAAAGAGATGCTTATAGTATTTTAAGGGAGGCATTATATGAATTTCCAGCAAGTTGTATTAATATAGAAATGCCAGATTGGATTGCATGTCTTGCACCTGACAATTGGCTAAAAAAATCGTATGTAGAAACAATAAAAGAAAGTGTACATGAAATCGATAAATTAAGAGATATTGAAAAAATAACAACATCTTTAGAAACTTGTGAGTATATAGAAAAAGCTGCTTTAACCAATGTTGATACAGGAACTGGAGAAGTTACAGTTACTCTAAGATGTGATGAAACTCTATATAATAGAGTGTTAAAAGAAATAATAGGTGTTGATATAACTAATAGAGCTGATTTATTATCATTACTTCAAGATTATAATGAGGCTAAAAGAGAATATGATCAAGTTAAAACAGCACTTAAAATGGTTAAAACAACTGGTTATGGCGTAGCATCACCATCATTAGAAGATATGACATTAGATACACCTGAAATTATAAAACAAGGAAGTAGATATGGTGTTAAATTAAAAGCTGTAGCGCCATCAATTCATATGATTAGAATCGATGTTGAAAGTACCTTTGAACCAATTATTGGATCTGAAATTCAAAGTAAGGAACTTATTAATTACTTAATGAAAGATTATGATACAGATCCTTCTAATATATGGAAAAGTGAGATTTTTGGTAGAAGTTTAGATGTTATTGTTAAAGAAGGCATTCAAGCTAAACTTTCATTGATGCCAGAAAATGCTAGATTTAAATTACAACAAACTTTATCTAAATTAGTTAATAAAGGTTCTGGTAATTTATTTGCCATTGTAATATAAAGGCCATATGGTCTTTTTTCTTTAAAATTAGCTCCTTGTTATTGTTTTTATAAAAGTAGCATAAAAGCATTTAAAAAACTGTCAAAAAGCTATTGTTTATATTGACTTTTCTAATAAAATGGTGGTATTCTTAAGATGTAAGCATGATAGCTTAACGAAATAGAGGAGGTATTATAATGACAAAAACAGATTTAGTAGCTTATATTGCAGAAGAAACAGGATTAACTAAAGCAGATGCTACACGTGCATTAGATGCTACTATGAGTGGTATCGTAGAAGGTTTAAAAAAGGAAGGTAAAGTTGCCTTAACAGGATTCTGTACTTTTGCTACTCAACATAAAGAAGCTAGACAAGGACGTAATCCTAGAACTGGTGAAGTAGTTAACATCGCTGCAAGAACTGCTGTTTCTATTAAAGCTGGTGCTAAACTAAAAGACGCAGTTAACTAAGCGTCTTTTTTTCTTGAATCAATTAAAGGGTGTGATGTAATATGTTAGAGAGTTCTCTTAATTTACTTCAAAGAATTTCAGATTATGGTTATGAAGCATATATAGTTGGTGGTTTTCCAAGAGATTTAAAACTTGGAAGAAAAACAAAAGATATAGATATTTGTACTGATGCAACACCTATGGAAATAATGAATATTTTTCCTGATACAGATGCTGTTAATTCCGAGTACGGAACAATTATTGTTACATTTGAAAAGACAAGATTTGAAATAACTACATTCAGAAAAGAAATTTCATATACAGGGAATAGAAAACCATCAAAAATACAATATATTGATAGTTTAAAAGAAGACTTAGATCGTCGTGATTTTGTAATGAATACCTTATGCCTTGACAAAAACGGTCGTGAAATAGATTTATTAGGGGCAAATAAGGACATAAATGATAAAATAATAAGAATGATTGGAGATCCTAAAATACGTTTAAAAGAGGATGCTTTACGCATTTTAAGAGCAATTAGATTCGCAACTATATTAGACTTTGAAATAGATAGTAATTTAAAAAACTATATAAAGAAATATGCTCACTTGCTAAAAAAACTTTCTTATGATAGAAAAAAAGAAGAATTAGATCGTATTTTTGCAAGTACTAATAAAGAAAAAGGGATTAAGCTATTATGTGAATTAAAATTAATAGATGCATTAGAAATACCAAAACTGAAAAGTATAAAAATAACACCTTCATCTTTAGTGACTTGGGCATTATTGGAAGTAAATAATAAATATAATTTTACAGTATCTGAAAAGGATTTAATAGATGATATTGTGAAGTTGAAAGATATAAAAGTCCTTAATAGAAAAGTTTTATATGAATATGGATTATATGTGTGTAGTTTAGTTGGAGAACTGCAAGATATAGATAAAACAGAAATTACAAAAATGTATAATGAAATGCCAATTAAAAATAAATTAGACATTGAATTAAAACCAGTGGAAATTTGTGAGGTTCTTAATAAAGAACCGGGGGCATTTTTAAAAGAATTAATAAAAGATTTGGAAGATAAAATATTATCGGAAATCGTCAAAAATGAAAAAGAAGATATTATAAATTATATTAGAAAAACATATAAAGCAGATTAAATCTGCTTTTATTTTGTGAAAAATGTAGGTTTTTGAATTATATTACTATTTTAATAACTTATAAATGAAAGGTTTGTGTTATAATATTTGCAGAAGAAATAGGTAGGTGAATCATTATGACAGAAAAAATAATAAAGATATTAAAAAGTGGAACACTTACAGTTCCTAAACTATTAATTACTCACTATAAAGAGCTTAATATAACAGATAAAGAATTAATTATTTTAATATATTTAATTAATAATGATGATTTTGATCCAGCCCAAATTTCAAATGATTTGCAAATATCTTCAGTTGAAGCATTAACTTTAGTTGATAGTTTATCTAATAAGGATTTAATAAAATTAGAGAGTGTTACTAGAAATGGTATAAGGGAAGAATATTTTTGCTTAGAAGAACTTTATAATAAACTTGCCCTACTTATTATAAACGAAAAAGAGGAAGAAACTTTAAGTACAATATATGATGAATTTGAAAAAGAGTTTGGTAGGCCATTAAGTCCAATGGAATATGAAATTATTGGTGCATGGATAGATGGTGGAATTAAAGAGGAATTAATAAGAGATGCTTTAAAAGAAGCTATTTATAATGGTGTAACCAACTTAAGATATATTGATAAAATTGTTTATGATTGGCAAAAGAACGGTAAAAAAGAGAATAAAAGTGAAAGGGTAGAAACAAAAAGGGAGGCATTATTTGAATATGACTGGCTTAATGACCAAGATTGAAACTTATCTTGATGAATTAATACCTAATCCAAAGTGTGAGCTTAATTACTCTAAAGACTATGAATTATTGATTGCCACTATGCTAAGTGCTCAAACAACCGACAAAAGGGTTAATATGTCTACCAGTATTTTATTTAGTAAGTATCCCTCTTTAGAGGATTTAGCTAATGCCAATTTAGATGACATAATAGATATAATTAGACCTGTTGGAACTTTTCGTAAAAAAAGTGAAAATGTAATTGAAATATCAAAAAGATTATTAGAGGATTATGGTGGAAAACTACCTAATGATAGGGAATACTTAGAATCTCTTCCAGGTGTTGGGCGAAAAACCGCAAATGTAGTTTTAAGTAATATATTTGATGTTCCATGTATTGCAGTAGATACTCATGTGGCAAGAGTTAGTAAAAGATTAGGCCTTGCTAAGGAAAAGGATACACCATTTGAAATAGAAGAAAAAATAAGCAAAAAATTTAAAAAAGAGGATCTTTGTAAAAGACATCATCAATTAGTTTTATTTGGAAGATACTATTGTAAGGCAAGAGGACCACTTTGTGATTCTTGTAAATTAAAAGATATATGTAAAGAAAAAAAGAGCAATTAATTTTGCTCTTTTAGCTTGCAATAACTTCTCTTGTGAAGTTTCCTGGAATAGTTTTCCCTTTATAAGTTATTTTATATTCGAATGTATATTTTGGGTTTGAACTATCAACCATATAACTACTTGCTTTAGAAACAGGGTTTCCGTTAGCATCTAAAACAGTTGTTGTAATAGTAGCATTCACAGCTTCACCATCTTTATATACTCTCACTGGAGGATCAAAGTCGTGGTAAGCAGTACCTGATTTAACTGATATGGTAGCTTCACCATTTAATTCAGCAGTTACACCATCGATACTACCGCCATCATAACTTAAATTAACTTCAGCACCATCACTTTCACATCCACCAAATTTAGAATATGAAGCTTTTACTATAATTGTTGGATTAGAAACGTCAGGTAAATTAACTGTAGCTGAAGTATTACTAGTTGTATCTAACAATCTAACACCACTATTTGTTTTAACGTATATTTTATAAACTACACCACCCAATGAACTTTTATTAAAATTCATTATATAGCCTAAGTATTGTTTTTGATCTTTTGCTAAAGTAAAGGCTTTATTTACTATAGGAGACCAGTATGAATCACTTAATGCTTCAGGTGTTTCTATCTTATTCCATGTAATTGAAGCTTTATCACCATTTACTGTTGCTTTTACATTTGTAGGTTTTGCTAGTTTATTATAACGAGCAGAAACTTCACTAGGTTCACTTCCTTTTTTGAATAATTCAGTTGTTTTCATATTATCTGGAGTATTTTCACTTGGAAGTAATGGATTTCCACAGTTTCTTTCAACTGTAACTTCTACAATTCCACTAGGTTTTGAAAACTTAGATTTAGAACTAAAGAAGTTTTTAGCTACAGCTTGGAATAATCTTGAGTTTTGACTAGAACCAAACCTATTTTGACCATCAGATATTTTATCATAACCGTACCAAACTGCAATTGCATATTCAGAGTCATAACCAGCAACCCATAAATCATTAACAGCATTGCTTGGTAAACGTTTAGCTTTCATTGTAGCTTCATCAAAGTTTGTAGTTCCTGTTTTAGCAGCAAATGTTGCACCATTAATATTGTTGTATCTTCCTAGTGCTGATTTACCAGTATCTACAAGCATATCAGTTATCATATATGCTGTTTCAGGACTCATTACTTTTACTTTTTCAGGTTTATTTTCGTAGTCTTTATCACCATTATCAAATACTATTTTCGTAAAGCTACGAGGTTCTTGGTAATAACCATCGTTAGCAAATGCACCATAAGCAGCAGCTACAGTAAGAGGTGATTCTCCATTATAACCCCCAATAGAGTGTGCTTCATGAAGTGTCCCATTACCTTCAGGTGAAAGACCTAATTTTGTAACAAACTCTCTAATATTAGAATTTTTAACACTTTGGAATGTTTTAAGTGCTGGAATATTTCTTGAATCAATTAAGGCATCCCTTATTGTAATTGTTCCTTTATATCCACCATCCCAGTTATTAATTTCAGTACCATCACTATATGTATGAGGTGCATCAATTATTGGATGAGCAGTATTCCATCCATTATATTCTATAGCAGGACCATAATCGAATAATGGTTTTGCTGTAGAACCAATTTGTTTTTTCATCATTGTAGCATTGTTAAATGATTTGGCACCTTTAGATGCTCTACCACTACCAACAGCCACAATATCTCCTGTTTTAACATTTAGAACAACAGTACCAGCATCAACTTTATCGTTTTCCCAGTTGAATGCTTTACCATTCATAATATCATTTACTTCGTCTTGTTTTTTTCTATCCATAGTTGTATAAATTTTCATTGAATGACTATATGGATCTAAATCTGTTTTTTCTTTAACATCGCTAGCTACAGTATCGATAAAACCTTGATACTTAGAATTATCAGAGTTAGCATTGTTTCCAAATTTAACTATTTTTTCAGTAGTTAATGCTTTGGCTGCTTCATACTCATTATTATTTATGTAACCATGACGTTTCATAAGTTTTAAAACAAGTAATCTTCTTTTTTCAGTTTGATCTGGATTAATGTTTGGATCATATGAATAAGGTGCTTGGAATAAACCAGCAATTAAAGCAGCTTCTGAAACATTTAAATCTTTAGCGTGTTTACCAAAATATGTTTGACAAGCAGCTTCTACACCATAAGAACCACTTCCTAGATAGTTTGCATTAGCATAAAATTCAATGATTTCTTGTTTTGAATAATTTTTTTCTATTTGGAAAATAGACATATAAATATCAGTAAATTTACGTTTAATACCTTCAAAACCACTTGATTTTTTAGAAGTTAAGAAGTTTTTCGAAACTTGCATTGTAAGTGTTGATGCTCCACCAGCGCTTTGTCCTAAGGCTTGACCCATAGAAGCTTTTAAGAATCTTGGAAGATCAAATCCGTTGTGTTGGAAGAATCTTGAATCTTCGGTAGCAACGATGGCATTTATTAATTCTTCACTCATCTCATCATATTTAATTTTTTGTCTCATCTCAGACCCTAGTTTAGCAAACTCTTTTCCGTCAGTATCATATAAAATACTGGCTTCTTTAGTATAAAGTTTATTTGGATCAAATTTATCAGCCGAAACGACAATATAAACTAGAAAAATAATTCCAATTATCATACATAATAAGAAAAATCCTAATGCACTTAATAAAACAATTTTTCCGATTTTTTTCTTTTTACTATTATTTTTAGGTTTTGATTTTTTTGTATTTTTAATATTTGTGTTTTTTGGAACTTTTGTTTTTAATTTTTTTACCTTCGCCATGTTATCACTACTTTCTATTCTTTCTTTTATAAAATTATTATTTTTAATAAATGGAATGATCCATATTAGATTAAAAATTACTACAATAAATAATATAATAAAAAAATTTATTGATAATGATCCAAATACTAAAATGAGTAAACTCATAATTACAACAATTAAATTAAATGGATCATCTTTTATGTGTTTAAAAATTTTTAAAAAATTATTTCTCATAACTGCCTCCAAAATAGATTTTATCAATAATTTCAATATAATCTACTCTAGGTAGATATTTTTCTTTTATTAAATAACCTCTATCTTCAAAATATTTTAAAGAAATAGATTTTTTTTCATTTTTTAAATGTTCTAATAAATCTTCTACTAATAGAAGAAAAGTTTTATTTAACATTGAAAATCTTACAATTAAAAATCCGATACCACCATGTTTGTGGATTTTTTCTAAGTGTTTTATCTGATGAGAATGGATATTATTTAATGGAAAACTTGTTTTAGATTTTGTTTCCTTCGCTTCAAAATCAATATACTTTCCCTTATAAATACCGTTGTAATCAGTTGTTGATGGAGTTTTAAAATAGCCTTCTTTAATTACTGCTTCTAACCTTGAAGGGTAGTCTACCTTAGCAATTGTTATTGGTGTGGGTTTTTTATGAATAATAGCGATATCATTACTTAAATAATATTCGTTGCTGATACCAATATCATTTTCAAGACCCATACCACGATTACCATAGTTGGTATAAGTTTTTATTTCTTTTTTTACTCCATTAGGATATCTCATATTAACACCATTATAATTATACTATAAATATAGAAAATTTACCATATAAAAAATGCTTAGTTTTTTCTAAATATATCTACTATTGTCGAAACTAATGAAAGAAATATAAAATTGTGTTAGATTTGTCATAGGTGAAAAGGGTATGAAAAAAGAAGAAATTGATAGAATGTTTGATGAAATGATTGATAGTATTCCAAAAATTAAAATTGAAACATTTATTTCGCTTATTAAGAAAAATAAAGAAAATGTTTAAAGTCCATATTGGGCTTTTTTAATTGTCTATATTCATTGACAAAAGGTATATTTTTTGAGAGAATATTAGAGAAAGAGGGGATAGTTATGTATAATGAAAGAATTTTATTAACTCCCAAAGATATTCTTGAAAAAGAATTTAAAATTGATACTAGAGGTTATAGACCACAAGAAGTTGATAAGTATTTAGATACTATTATTAGTGATTATGAAGAGATGTTTTCTATAATTAGAGAACTTAAGGGCGATAAGAAAGCTTTAACTGAAGATAATATGCGCTTAAAACAAGAGATTCGTAATCTTAGATCAAAGATTGATTTATTAAGTGAATCAACAGGCGATACCACTAGTGCTGATGTACTTAGAAGAATATCAAATTTAGAAAAAATTATATATGGAAACAAGTAATATTTTGGCAAACGCTGCATTTATAATAATGTAGAGGAAAGTCCATACTTGCACTATCTGCGATGATAGTAGTGTTTGTGCCTAGGGAAAAAATAACCTAGGGTAGCTTTAATGCTAACGGCGTTTTGAAGTCTAAGTCTTTGATATGACTAAAAAACTAAAGTGCCACAGTGACGAATTTTTCGGAAACGAAAAAGTGAAACGAGGTAAACCCCGCAAGCAAGAAACCCAAATTTTGGTAGGGGAACCTAATGAATGGGAATCAAACTGTTCATGGGATTGATTATTCAATAGATAAATGTTTGCCACCTACTTTGTAGGAACAGAATATGGCTTATAAAATATTATTTTGTTTTTTTTATTTAAAAGGAAGGATATAATGAAAGACATAGGAGAGAAACTAAAAGATGCTAGAGACAGCATTGGTGTTTCGATTGAAGAAGTTGCTGAAGATTTAAAAATAAGACCTTCACAAATTGAAAACATTGAATCTGGTAATATGGAAGCTTTTAAAGATGTTTTTTATTTGAAATACTTTATTAGAGATTATGCTAAATATTTAGGATTAGATAAAGATGATTTAGTAGATGAGTTTAATGAATATTTATTTGATTATACATCAAAACTTTCATTAGATGATATAAAGAACGCAAAAAAAGGTAAGGCAGAACCTAAAAAGATAAAATCACCATATACAATTGAACGTAAATCTAAATTACCAATTATTCCTTTTGTTATATATGGCGTAATTATTATTTTAATTGCTATAATAGCTTATATTGTTGTTAATTTAGAACATGATGATGATGATTTCAAAGAAGGTACTGTTATATCAGAGAGTAATTAGGAGGATTTATGAAATTACCAAATAAATTTACTGTGGGAAGATTCTTTCTTACGTTTTTAATTATTGCTTTATTACTATTTCCATTCGATGCAACAGGATTTAATATGCCACAATTGTTTGTTAATGAAGCAATTGTTATTGATATAAGATATTTAATTGTTGGAATTTTATTTTTAGTTATGGCAATTGTTGATTTTATGGATGCATTTGTTTTGAAGAAAAGTAATAAAACAACAGAATTTGAAAAAATGGCTGATACTATTGCCGGAAAAATATTAGTAGATTCTGTTTTAATTATTTTAGCATCACAAGGATTTGTTCATCCGATTATTCCAGTCATCATTATTGGAAGAGATATAATAGTTAATTCGATAAAAACGGCAGCAAGCTCTGAAGGTAAAGTAATTGCTACTGTACCAATTGGTAAAGCAAAAACTGCTTGTTTAATGATAGGAATTACATTAACGTTATTTTATAATTTACCATTTGAATTATTTAATTTAAGAGTTGCAGATTTCTTACTTATTTTGGCAGCAGTCTTATCTATTATTTCTGGAATTCAATATTATAATAAATATAAAAATAGTTTTGCTGAAAAACAATTAATTTCATAAATTTATATATAGTAAAAAGGTAAATTGACCTAATCAATTTACCTTTTTTTTATTAACCAATTTCCATAAACTGTCATTATACAAATAAATAGAAGTGTGTTAGACTAATAATTAAGTAATTTTAATGGATTATGTAAATGAAGAACAAATGTTCGAAAAACTATTGACAAACCATTTTGATTATTATAAAATTGAAATATAGTACGAGGAGGATACAAATGACAAAAGGAAATGATGACAATTTAAGTCAAGTATTAAAAGATATTGAAAAACAATTTGGAAAAGGATCAGTAATGAAACTTGGAGATAATGCTAATAGAGAAATAGATGTAGTTCCTAGTGGTTCTTTGGCATTAGATATAGCACTAGGTATAGGAGGATATCCTAAAGGGAGAATTGTAGAAATATATGGACCTGAATCTAGTGGTAAAACTACATTTGCTCTTCATGCAATTGCTGAAGCGCAAAAACAAGGTGGTAAAGTAGCATTTATTGATGCTGAAAATTCACTAGACCCACAGTATGCTGCAAGACTTGGGGTTGATATTAATGAACTTTTATTATCACAACCTGATAATGGAGAACAAGCTTTAGAAATTGCAGAAGCACTAGTTAGAAGTGGCGCAATTAGTGTAATAGTAATTGATTCAGTTGCTGCTTTAGTTCCACAAGCTGAAATTGAAGGTGAAATGGGAGATTCTCATGTTGGCCTTCAAGCTAGACTTATGAGTCAAGCACTTAGAAAATTAGCAGGTATTATTAATAAAACAGGAACTGTGGCTATTTTTATCAACCAATTACGTGAAAAAGTGGGTGTCATGTTTGGAAATCCAGAAGTAACTCCAGGAGGAAGAGCGCTTAAGTTTTATTCTTCTATTAGATTAGATATTCGAAGAAGTGAACAAATTAAATTAGGAACTGATATTATTGGAAATAAAACTAATATTAAGGTTGTAAAAAATAAAATGGCCCCTCCCTTTAAAACTTGTCAAGTAGATATTATGTATGGAACTGGAATTTCAGCTGAGGGAGAACTTGTTGATTTAGCTGCAGAAGCTAATGTTGTGGAAAAAGCAGGTGCATGGTATTCATATAATGGCGAAAAGATAGGACAAGGAAAAGAAAATGTAAAAGAATTCCTTAAAGCCAACCCAAAAATAAAAGAAGAAATATCTAAAAAGGTTAAAGATTTTTACGAAATCGGTGTAAAAAAAGAGGAAAAGAAATAAAGTGACTTTATGTTACTTTATTTTTTTGATATATTGAATTGTAGGAGGGCAGTATGCAAAAGAAACAAATATTATTAACTTTAATAATTATTTTAATTGTTTGTGTAGTTGGTTATTTAATTTATACTATGATAAATAGTAATAAAACTTATAAAGCAAATATTAATAAATATCAAGATGACATTAAAAAGTTAGAAAATAAAATTTCAGATTTAGAAAATAATTCTAAGGAAATGAGTGAAACTTTAGATATTAGTTTTATTGTGGGGAAGTATCTATATAAAAAACATGATAGTGCATGTGATGTTGAAGTTAATTTGACTTTAAAAGAAGATGGAACTTTTATTTATGAAAATTATGATTCTTGCATAGGAAAGTCAAATGCAGAGGGAACATATGCAATGGGAAGTAATAAAATATACTTATACAATAAACTTTGCATGCCAGTACCCGATTCTACTGCTAGGAAATGTGAATATCCAAACTGTAAAAATATAATTGAATTAGATTATAAAAAGGGGAAAATAATTACAAATAATATAAAGAGTGGCAGAGTAAGTGCTGAACTTGAAAAAATAAAGGAGTAGTTAATTACTCTTTTTTTGTTATAATTTATTTTCTTGACTTATTATCATATTACATTTAAAATGTAATTAGATGGGTATAACCATCTCTTAAACAGACGATATGGAGGTATTAATATGGAAGGAACCATTTTCTCCATTTTGCTAGTTTTAATTGGACTTTTTGTTGGTGTTGTAATTGTAGTAATATTCAATTATATTAGAGGCGCAGCGAGCATGAAGAAAGCTGAAAACTTTGTGGAAAAAGCTAAAAAGGAGGCTGAAAAAGCAAAGAGAGACAGTATTCTTGAAGCTAAGGAAGAAGCACATAGATTAAAAAAAGAATTAGATATAGAGATTAAAGAGAAAAAAGAAGAAATTAAACAATCTGAAGATAGACTTTTAGCACGTGAAGAGAGTATGGATCGTCGTGATCAAACATTACAAAATCGTGAACTTATGCTAGAAGAAAAAGAAAATAATTTAATCTCTAAACAAAAAGATCTTCAAAATAAGCAAGTAGAATTGGAAGAAATCAAACAAAAAGAATTAGAACAACTAGAAAGCATAGCGAGTTTATCTAAACAAGAGGCTCGCAGTCTTGTACTTAAAAAAGTAGAAGAAATGATGAATTTAGAAATAGCTGCTTACATTAAGGAAAGAGAAGCAGAAGCTAAATTAGAAGTTGATAAAAAATCAAAAACAATGCTAGTATCAGCTATGCAAAAATATGCCGCTGATGTAGCGAGTGAACAAACAGTCACAGTCGTTAGTTTACCTAATGATGAAATGAAGGGACGTATTATAGGTCGTGAAGGGCGAAATATAAGAACAATAGAAGCTGTTACAGGTGTAGATTTAATTATTGATGATACTCCAGAAGCTATTGTACTTTCTAGTTTTGATCCTTATAGAAGAGAAATAGCAAGGGTAACTTTAGATACTTTAATAAAAGATGGAAGAATTCATCCATCACGTATTGAAGAAGTTTACGATAAGTCTTCAAATGATATGAAAGCGAAATTATTAGAGTATGGTGAAAATGCCTTATTTGAATTAGGGTTAACTAAAGTAGACCCAGAATTAGTTGAATTAATAGGAAAATTACAATTCAGAACTAGTTTTGGTCAAAATGCCTTAACTCATAGTTTAGAGGTTGCTCATTTAGCTGGTGTTCTTGCAGGTGAGTTGGGTGAAAATGTTACCTTAGCAAGACGTGCTGGACTTTTACATGATATAGGAAAATCAATTGATCATGAAATTGAGGGAAGTCATGTGGAGTTAGGGGCAAATTTAGCTCGTAAATATAATGAAAGTGAACTAGTTATTAATGCTATTGAATCACATCATGGTGATAAAGAGGCAACTAGTGTTATTTCAGTTTTAGTTGCGGTTGCAGATGCTTTATCAGCGTCTCGCCCAGGTGCTAGAAATGATTCACTTGAAAACTATATTCAAAGATTAACTGAACTTGAAGCGATTGGTAATGAAGTAGATGGAGTGGAAAAAGCTTATGCTCTTCAAGCAGGTAGAGAACTTCGTATTATTGTTAAACCAGATGAAGTTGATGATTTAAAAAGTCATAAAGTGGCTAGAGATATAAAAACAAAAATTGAAGATAAACTTCAATATCCTGGTACAATTAAAGTTGTAGTTATTAGAGAAACAAGAGCAACAGAAGAAGCTAAATAAAGCTTCTTTTTTTATAAGTATTTTTCTAAATTGTAAATTTATTATAATTGTATATATGTATAAAAGAATAGCTTATAATAGACTTTTTTATAATTGTGGATTCTCATTAGCAATAAAAGCTTGCTCACTATCATTCATTGCTACATATAAAACAATAAAAGCACTAATTAGTGATAAAGTACTAGCCTCTATTTGCATATCAGCAAATTTTAAATTAATTTTACCATCATGTTCTTTAGTCTTTCTATCTTGAATATTTAAAAGAAGAAAACCAATTCCAATAAACACGGCAATAGTTCTATTTATAACAAGAAGATTAGAAGATTCATCATCGGTAAGAATTGGAGGCTTATTTTGTATTTTTAATTTTTCATTGTACGTTAAAGTCATAGAAATTAAAAGCGTTCCTATTGTTAAAGCAGTCAGTATAAGTTGTATATTAAATGATTCTAATTCTTCTAAATTATAGTTTGTCATAATAAAGTATATGACATTTAGTTTTTTCTCTTTTCTTTAATTTTGTTTAATTCACTAACTGTAACAAATGAGTAGCCTTCTTTTTTCAATGTTTTAATTATTTTTTCAGCGCTACCGACACTTCTATTAAAAATATCATGCATTAAAATAATATCACCATCATTAACATTTTTAACAACATTATTAACTATCCTTCTTTCGCTTTTGTATTTCCAATCAGATGCATCTACATCCCAAAGTGTTAGTTTTAAATCTACATTGCTCATAAGTTTATCGTTATAACCACCATAAGTAGGCCTTATTAATTTGGGCATAAAGCCTGTATTTTCAAAAATAGTTTCTTGTGTTTTTTTAATATCGTTTTTAAATTCTTCATCAGTTAATCGTGTTAGTAGTTTATGATCAAACGAATGGTTACCAATTTCATTGCCATTACTAACCATTTTAAGAAGAGTTTCATTATACAGCTCTACCTTATTACCAACGATAAAGAAAGTTGCTTTAGCGTCTTCCTTTTCCAAAATTTTAAGTATTTTATCAGTGTATTTACTTGGGCCATCATCAAACGTTAGTGCAACAACTTTATTTGTAGGATTTAATTTATTATTTTTAATTTGGATTGTGGGATTTTTATTATTACTTTTTAATGATAAATCTAATTTTTTATTTGGTATTTCAATAGAAATGATTTTTGAACTATCAATATTTAAATCCTTGGAATTAAAAAATAAAGTAATATTATTTTCATCTAAAAAATAACTTTTAATTTTCAGATTTTTTAAACAAGTAGCTGTACATGATTTATATTTTTGTAAAATTTCTTTTTTCATTAAGTAATTTAGCTTATTTATATCTAGTAAGCTTTCCAATTTTATGAAATCTTTATTTTTAATATCATAGTTAAAAGTAGTAATAACATTGGATGTATTAATACCATCATTTTTAAAAGTATTTAAATTAATACTGATAAAATTATTATTAAGTAACTTATATTTATAACTTATATTTAGTTCAGGTATATTACTATCATTATAAGTGTTTTGAAACATATTATATGTTTTATCTATGTGCTTTTTTATTTCAATATCTAATTTTTTATTTTTAGTAATCGGATAATTTATTGAAACATATGCATTATTATTTTCAATAATTGTCCTTACTTCAGTTTCTTTTGTACAACCAGTTAAACAAATTAGTATAGTAAAAATAAGTAATAGTTTTTTCATAATTTCACCATTATAATTCTATTCAAAAAAAACACAAACATTCTACTATAAAAAGCGAACATTTTACCTTTTTGTATTAAAAAATATCAAAAAAAACAAAAAAACAAAAAATAGAAAAAATTAAAAATAACAAAAAGCGAAAATTGGTAAATTCTCAAAAAACAAAAAAAGTATTTTTTCTGAAAAATGGGAAAACCTAGTAAAAACAAAGGATTAACCCCAAAATGTTTTTTTGACAAAAAAACAAAAAATCAAAAAAGTTAATAAAATGTAAATTCTTAAAAAATATTTTTTTGTAAAAAACGACGTAAAATAAGGGCGTTTTTAAACTCATAAAAAAAAGTTTAAAAATGTTCGTTTTTTTTGTTGACGATTTAATTTAAATTTACTATAATCAGAAGTAGCAAGGTAGGAGGAAGTTTTATGGTTAACACTGAAGAAAAATTAAGCAACTTTGAAGTTGTAAAACGTACTGGCAGAAAGGTTGAATGGAATCCAACTAAAATTGCCATGGCAATAAAAAAAGGTTTTGATAGTATTCATGATGAAGAAAATGAACCTAAATATACTGAAAAAGATATAAATAAAGTTTATAATGCTGTAGTTGATAGAATTGAAAAAGAATTTGCTGCAGATGGAAAAATTAAAATTGAAACAATTCAAGATTTAATTGAGGAAGAGTTAAAAAAAGAAAAATATGAAGATGTTTATACTTCATTTGCTGAATATAGAGAAAGAAGAGCCGCTTCAAGACAATTATTTATGGGAGAAAAGAAACAACATAAATTTTTAAAAGCAATTGAAAGTTTAGGTCTTAAGTCAGCAGCAGAAGAAGATTCAAAGAGAGAAAATGCTAATGTTGATGGAGATACAGCAATGGGAACAATGCTTCAATATGGAAGTACAGTTTCTAAAGAATTTGCAAAATCATATTTAATGAAAAAGAAAATCGCAGAAGCTCATGATAATGGTGATATTCATATTCATGATATGGATTTCATGCCAATGGGAACAACTACTTGTATGCAAATTGATTTGCAAAAATTATTTGAAGGTGGTTTTTCTACTGGACATGGTCATTTAAGAAAACCAAATGATATTATTAGTTATTCAGCTTTAGCTGCAATTGCTATTCAAGCAAATCAAAATGATCAACATGGTGGTCAAAGTATTCCTGCTTTTGATTACTATATGGCACCAGGAGTACTTCAAACATTTAAAAAACAATTTAAACAAGCTATTTGTGATTTCTTAGAAGTAACTGATTTTATTAATTTTATTAATATGGATAAAGTTGCTAAAGATGTTGATAAATTAAATACAATCGATTTTGATATAGCTGATTTTTATAGTTATGCAAAAGGATCAAAAGAAGTTGAAAAAATATTAACTAAAGCTTATGAAAAAGCACTTCAAAGAACTGATAGAGCAACATATCAAGCTATGGAAGCATTTATTCATAATTTAAATACAATGCATTCAAGAGCAGGAGCTCAAGTACCATTTTCATCTATTAACTTTGGTACAGATACTTCAGCTGAGGGAAGAATGGTTATTAAAAATTATTTACTTGCTACAGATGCAGGACTTGGAAAAAATGAAACACCAATATTCCCAATTTCAATTTTCAAATTAAAAGAGGGAGTAAACTACGAAAAAGAAGATCCAAACTATGATTTGTTTAGATTAGCTTGTGAAGTTTCAGCAAAAAGACTATTCCCTAATTTCTCATTTATTGATTCAACATTCAATAAAGTTACATATGATCCAAATGATTATAGAACAGAAGTAGGTTATATGGGATGTCGTACAAGAGTACTTACTAATGTAGCTGATCCTAACAAGTCACTTACTCCTGGAAGAGGAAATTTGTCATTCACTTCAATTAATTTACCAAGACTTGGAATTAAACATGGTCTTCCTAGTGGTAAAACAAATATGGATGAATTCTATAAAGAACTAGAAGAAAAAATGGATTTAGTAAAAGATCAATTGTTAGACAGATTTGAAATTCAATGTTCAAGAAGAGTATATAACTTTCCATTTTTATTAGGACAAGGTATTTGGATGGATAGTGACAAATTAAAAGATACAGATAGACTTAGAAAAGCTTTAAAACATGGAACACTTACAATTGGATTTATCGGTCTTGCTGAATGTTTAACAGCTTTAACTGGTAAGCATCATGGAGAAAGTAAAGCTTCTCAAAAATTAGGTTTAGAGATAATCGGATTTATGCGAAATAAAATGGATGAATATGCAAAAGAGTATAATTTAAATTTCTCTTTAATTGCAACTCCAGCTGAAGGATTATCAGGAAGATTTACTAATATGGATAAAGCGATTTATGGTAAATTAACTGGAATTACTGATAAAGATTATTATACTAATTCATTCCATATTCCAGTTTACTATGACATTTCGATAGCATCTAAATTGAAATTAGAAGGTCCTTATCATGAACTTACTAATGGAGGACATATTAGTTATGTAGAATTAGATGGCGATACAGCGATGAATGTTGATGCCTTTGAAAAAATTGTAAGATTAATGCATGATAATAATATAGGTTATGGTGCAATCAATCACCCAGTAGATAGAGACCCAGTATGTGGATACACTGGGGTAATTGGAGATTATTGTCCAGGTTGTGGACGTAAAGATGGCGAAGGTGTGCCAATTGAAAGAGTTAAAAACGCTAGTTTAAATACTTGCGGTGGAAGATAGGAGGAAATAAAATGAAAGCAGAAGAAAAGAAAATCGGTGAAGGTGTAGGTTTTGAAAGAATTAGAAGAATTACAGGTTATTTAGTAGGAACAACTAATAGATTCAACAATGCTAAAAAAGCCGAAGAAAGAGCTCGTGTTAAACACGGAACTAAAGAAGTATTAGGTAAATAATAATGAAAATTAGGTTAGCGGGTGATTTACAATCTGACAGCATAGTTGATGGTCCAGGAATTAGAACTGTTATTTGGACACAAGGGTGTAGCCATAATTGTCCTGGATGTCACAATCAAGCAACGCATGACTTTAAAGGTGGATTTTTAGTTGATGTTGATGATGTTATCAAAGAACTTGATAAAATTGAAGCTCAAGATGGTATAACCTTATCTGGTGGAGATCCTTTATTTCAAAAAAAACAATGTTTACAGATTTGTAAACATGTTAAGAAAAAAGGGCAAAATATTTGGTGTTTTACGGGATTCTTATTTGAAGATTTAATTAAAGATAAAGATGCGCTAGAACTGTTAAAATATATTGATGTTTTAGTAGATGGAAAATTTGTTATTGAAGAGCGTAGTCTTAATTTATATTATAAAGGATCTAGAAATCAAAGAATAATAGATGTAAAACAGAGTTTAGAAAAAGGCCAAGTTATTTTAGTACCTGAATATAAGGATGAAAGAACTTATAAACCATTAGCTACAAAACCACAAAATGTATATGTATAAAAAGAAACTTTAATGTTTCTTTTTTCTTTATTTAAAATTATAAATATGTTAAAATGAATAACATAGGGGGCATGATCCAAATGAGAAGACCAGCATATGTTGATTCAAAAGGGAACAAAATATCAGGAGATGAATCATTAAAGTTTAAAACTAATATATATTTTATAATTGGAACTATTCTTCCTGTTATAGTACTAGGCTTTATTGGATATCAAATTTTTTCTAATATTAATTGTAATAAAACATACGATAAGATTAAATCTGCTTCAAAAGAATATCTATCTAGTAAAAATAAGCTTCCATCATTTGAAGGTGAAAGTGTGGATTTAAGTATTATGGAGTTGTATGAAAAACGTTATTTGAGTAACTATGAAACCAATAATACAGAATGCTCTGGAAAAGTTAAAGTAACTAAGTATAAAGATGATTATGTATATACGTTAAATTTAACAAGTTGTAATTCATGTACAACAAGTAAAAGATATGGTGGTTGGAGTGATCTTAAAAATTCTTATCCTAGAGGTAAAGCCATTGTAGATGTCTTTCCATATTATAATTATTATGAAGTAGAAATGGGGGTTACTGATTGGTCTAATTTTTATGATGAAGAGGAATTAACAACAACTGTTGATAAAACATATAACACAAGAATTCCTGCTGAAAGGCCACTACCTGAAGTACCGTCAGATGTTAAAATTTTAGGGCTTAATACAGAACAACGAGTTATGTATAGTTATCAAGATAAAACATGGAAATGGTATGATATAGTAGGTAACTATAGTGAATATTCATCAGAACAACCTAAGGGATATTCTAATAAAGATACAAATACCGAAAAATTAACTGAATGGTCTGAATATTTATATAAAATTCCTGAAGAAAAAGAATATAGAACTATTCAAAGATATACTGCTTATAAATATTATTATTTAGATGAAAATAATCAAAAGGTATACTATAATAATGGTAAATATTCAGTAGAGGCTGATAAAGAAAAATACCCTTATATGGAACCTGAAACGACTACTATGTTTAGATATCGTGATAAGACATGGCGATGGTATAATGGACAAAGAAGAAATTACTCTAATTATACATCATCACCAAAATCAGAATACAAATATAAAGATGAGGAATTGTATTCACTAGGTGGGAACTCTTCATGGAGTGAAACATCATCTCTTAATTCATCTAATGCAGCATATAGAGTAGAAGAGACTAAAACTCAAACAAGATTCCAAGTAAAATACGAATTAAACTCTTTACCAATATTTGATAAACCAGTAAGTAGAGAGACATTTTTAAAAAGAATTGGAACAACAGTACCTAAATTTGCTAAAGACGAAGGGGTAAGAGTAGAAGTATCTTATAAATTTAAATATAGAAAAAGCTAAAAGCTTTTTTTTTGCATACAATTATAATATGAAGACAGTAAGATTAAAAAAACAATTTAAAATTAAAAAAATTAATATATTTTTATTTTCGATTCTGCTTATTTTTATAGGAGTAATTTTTTCATTTAAATATATAAGTACAAAGGGATCTAAAATAATAATGAATTATGCTGAAATGGAAGCAAAAAAAATATCTAGTATAATTATTACAGATGCTGTGGATAAAAATATCACTAATGATTTAGAATTAGATAAAATGTTTAAAATTACAAAAGAAGAAAGTGGAGAAATACAATCAATTGATTTTAATTCGCCTCATATCAATAATTTTTTAACTAAGGCTACTAAAGCAATACAAGAGGATTTAAAAAAAGTTGAAGCTGGTGATGTTGAATCTTTAAAGTTATCTAATAATGTATTTGATAAATACGATAAAGAAAAATTAAAAAAAGGAGTTATATATGAAGTTAGTTCAGGTGTAATATTCAATAATGCCTTCTTAGCTAACATAGGGCCTAAAATTCCAGTAAGACTTAGTTTAATAGGTGATGTAACTAGTAGTGTATCTACTGATGTTACTAATTATGGAATAAATAATGCATTAATACAGGTTTATGTTAATTTAAAGGTCACAGAACAAGTTATGATTCCTTTCTTTCAAAATCAAATTGAAATTGAAACAAAAATACCTGTTGCTTTAAAAATGATTACGGGCTCTGTTCCTAAATACTATATGAAGGGACTTAATGAAAATAGTCCATCTGTGGTAGTTCCTACGGAAGATGATTGATATAATTAATATACATGATATAATGAAGTTGGTGATAATATGAAAAAAATAAAAGCTTTAGATTTAGAATATGAACTTATTACTAATCATAAAAATTGTTTTGATAAAGAAATGTTTTTAAATTTAGTTACTGATTATTTTTTAGAGTATGATTATATAGTTGGAGATTATTCTTATAGTAAGCTTAGATTAAAAGGTTTTTGTGATGAAAACAATAATAAGTGTAACGAAATAAATAATTTTAATAATTTAGATAATTATATTAAAGCTAATTGTGCTTATGGTTGTGGTTATTTTGTTCTTAAGAAAGCATCAAAATGATAAAAAAATTTGAAATTTTAAATAATTATGGAATTAAACATGCATTTATTTCAATGCCTTATGATTTGGGACCAACTAATTTAAATAGAAAAAAAGAAATAGCTGATATACTACAAGTAGATGAAAATAAAATATTTTTTTCAAATCAATGCCATACATCAAGTGTTCAAGTTGTTAAAAAGAAAGATACTTTAGATATGAAGAAATTTGATAATAATGATGGATTGATTACTAATGTAAAAGGAATTACATTACTTACTTATGTAGCTGATTGTCAGGGGATCTTTTTATATGACCCTGTGAAAAAAGTAATTGGAAATATTCATTCAGGGTGGAAAGGCGTATCTGAAAAAATAGTTATTAAATCTATAGATAAAATGATTTTAGAATTTAATTCAAATAAGAAAGATATTTTATGCTTTTTTAATCCATCTATTCATGCATGTCATTTTGAAATAGAAAGTGATGTATTAAATATTTTTAAACAAAAAATAGGTAATGTTGTGGAAAAATATATTGTTTTAACAAAAAAAATAAAAGGAAAAAATAAATACTATTTAGATTTAGTAAAACTTAATAAGGATTTATTAATAGAAAATGGTATTTTAGAACAAAATATTTTTATTTTAGATGAGTGTACATATTGTAATATTAATTATCATTCATATAGAAGAAATAAAACAAGCAAAAGAAATGGATGTGTTATTTCATTATAAAAGGTAGATTAATTATCTACCTTTTTTCCTTGATAAGTATTTCGTTTTGCCATTAATTTATCAATATCATTTAAAACTTGTACTTTCTTTATAAGCCAATTTGGAGTTATTAAAGAAGTAGCTTCAGGATCGCCTGTTAATCTTTGAATAACAATTTCTTTATTTAAGTACTCAAGTTGATCACACACTATATCAACATATTCTTCTTCAGTTAATATATGAAATGGTTTTTCATTATACATTTTTTCTAAGATAGTATCTTTTATTATACTTAACATATGTATTTTTATTCCATCAACTTTAATTTCGTTTAAATGTTTAACTGTTTCAATCATCATTTCTTTATTTTCATATGGAAGCCCATTTATTATATGAGCTACTACAAAGATATTTCTTTTTTTGAGTTTTTTAACCATATTATCAAAGCAATTTAAGTCATGGCACCTGTTAATTAACTTTGTGGTAGATTCATGGATTGTTTGAAGTCCAAGTTCAATGGTTAAAAATGTTTTTTTATTAAGTTCTTCTAAATAATCTAAACACTCATCACTTATTGCATCAGGTCTTGTAGCAATAGAAAGCCCTACAACATTGTCTAAATTTAAAATAGTCTCATATTTTTCCTTTAAAACGGTAACGTGCGAATAAGTATTTGTTCTTGCTTGAAAATAACCAATATATTTAGCACCAGGCCATTTTTTATGCATTCTATTTTTAACTTCATTAAATTGTTTTATTAATTCATCATTTGGATTTCCACCATATTCACCGCTACCACTTTTAGAACAATATATGCATCCATTAGTTCCAACAGTTCCATCTATATTAGGACAAGTAAATCCAGCATTTAAACTTACTTTGAAAACTTTACTACCAAATTTATTTTTATAAAAATAATCTAGTGTATGATACCTTTTGTTAGAATTAGAATAAGGAAATTCGTTCATAAAACCACCTATTTCAAAGTATAACATAAAAAAATAAATTTACCTAAAATAATCCTTATCTCTCTAGTCAAAACGACTTTAAAATGTTATAATTATAGATACTGGAAGCTAAGGGAGGCTATGATATTATGGAAATAAAAGAAATAGTAAATTTGTATGATAGCTTTTTAGAAATAGTCCAAGAGTTATGGAGGTCACTTTGACTCTTCTGAAAAACAAAAAAGATTAGATTTTTTGAAACATGAAATGGAAGATCCTAATTTTTGGAATGATAGAAGACGTAGTGAAGAAATAATAAATGAGGTAAATGCGATTACTTCAATTTTAGATGGTTTTTCTTCTTTGAAAGAAGATATTGAAACATATTTAGAAATGGCAAAAATTGTACTTCCAGATGACAAAGAAACTTTGTTACTACTGGAAAGTGAAATTGATAGTGTTCAAAAAAGGCTCGATGATATTGAAATTAAAGTATTATTAAATGGCGAATATGATAAAAATGATGCAATAATGGAAATTCACTCTGGTGCTGGCGGAACAGAAGCTTGTGATTGGGCAGATATGATTTATCGAATGTATACAAGATGGGCAACTAGTAAAAACTATAAAATAGAAGTTTTAGATAGGCAAGATGGTTTAGAAGTTGGAATTAAATCTTTAACTATGCTTATTAAGGGACCATTTGCTTATGGTTATTTAAAAAATGAAAATGGGATTCACAGGTTAGTTAGAATTTCGCCTTTCGATAGCAATGCAAGAAGGCATACATCATTTGCATCAGCTATAGTAAGTCCTAAGGTTGATAAAGAAGTAAATATTGATATTGATGATAAGGATTTAAGAATAGATGTTTATAGAAGTACAGGTGCTGGAGGACAAGGTGTTAATACAACTGATAGTGCAGTTAGAATAACACATTTGCCTACAAAAATAGTAGTAACTTGTCAAAATGAAAGAAGTCAGATTCAAAATAAAGAAAAATGTATGGAAATACTAAAGAGTAAATTGTTACAATTAGAGCTTGAAAAGAAAAAACAAGAACTAGATAGTATTAAGGGAGAAAAACAAGATATTAATTTTGGATCACAAATAAGAAGTTATGTGATGCATCCATATTCTATGGTAAAAGACCATAGAACAAACACGGAAACATCAAACGTTAGTAAAGTATTAGATGGGGAGATAGATTTATTTATAGAAGATAACTTAAAGGGGAAAAGAAAATGATAAAAATATTTAATAAAGAAATTTATTCAAAAAATATTATGGCAGAAATAAATAATAGCCATAAAATTAAAAAAATAGTTAGTTTTATTATTGGTTTAATTCTTCTTGCTGTAGCGTTTAATGTATTTATTTTACCACTTCATTTAGTTAGTGGTGTTAGTGGTATCAGTGTTGTTTTAAAAGAAACGATGGGTATTAATCCATCTAGTGTTATACTTCTTGCTAATGTTTTATTAATTATTGCAAGTCTAGTATTTTTAGGAAAAAAATATACTATGCAAGGAGTTGTAGGCTCTATTTTATACCCAGTATTTGTTCAAATGACTTCATTTTTACCTAATTATATTGATTTAACTGGACTTGAAACAGTTGTTATTGCTGTATCTGGTGCCATAATATCAGGTGTTGGTACAGGAATGGTATTTAAAGCTGGCTATAATAGTGGTGGAAGTGATATAGTTAAAAAGATTGTTTCTAAATATTGTAAAATGCCAATGGGGAAAGCAACTATTTATGTAGAAGGAGCAATTGTTTTATTAGGATTAATTACTTTTGGATGGCAAGTGTTTATTTATTCAGTTATTTTACTTGCAATAGTTAGCTATTTAACTGATAAAATGATGATTGGAATTTCGGATCATAAAACATTCAAAATAGTAACATCAAAGGAAAAAGAAGTAATAAATTTTATATTAAAGGATTTAAATAGAGGAGTAACTTCACTTGAGGCACGTGGTGGTTATACAGGTGCTAAAAGAAAAGTGCTACTTTGTACTGTTCCTACTAGGCAATATTATATTGTTAAAGAGGGAATAAAACTTATCGATCCGACAGCGTTTTATATAGTAACCGATGCTTATGAAGTATCTGGTGGAGAGTAGGAGGTAACAATGGATTTAATTAGATTAAGAGATGTTAAAAAAACATATAAAACTGGTGTAACTGCGATACAACAAATGAGTTTATCAATTGAAAAAGGAGATTTTGTTTTTCTTATTGGATCAACTGGTTGTGGAAAAAGTACACTAATAAAAATGCTTTACCGTGAAGAAAAACCAACAAGTGGTCAAATTATTGTTGGTGGAATAGATGTAGGAAAATTGCGTAATGGTAAAGTATATAAATTAAGAAGAAAAATTGGAGTTGTGTTTCAAGATTTTAAATTATTACCAAAAGCAACTGTTTATGAAAATGTAGCATTTTCACTAGAAGTTTTCGGTTTACCTAAAGATGAAATACATTCTAAGGTTATTAAGGTGTTAGAATTAGTAGGATTAAAACATAAAATAAAAAACTATCCTAGACAACTTTCAGGTGGTGAACAACAAAGGGTTGCAATTGCAAGAGCTATTGTTAATGGCCCAAAATTATTAATATGTGATGAACCAACTGGAAACTTAGATCCGAATACTAGTATGGAAATTATGGAAGTCTTAGATCAAATCAATAAACTTGGAACAACAATTATAATGGTTACTCATGATATTAGTATTGTTAAAAAAATGAAAAAAAGAACAATTAGGTTACAATCTGGAAGAATATTAAAAGATTATGCGAAAGGAACATTTAAAGATGAAAGCATTTAGAATTTTTGGAAGAAACATTAGAGATGCATTTAAAAGTGTATTTAGAAATTTTTCACTTTCACTTGCATCAATATCTTGTATAACAATAACACTACTTGTTGTAGCTGTTTCTATAATACTTTTTTATAATGTTAATAATTTTACTAGCTTAGTAGAAAAAGATGTAACTATTGTAGCCTTTCTTGATAAAAATATAAAACAAGATAAAATAGATGAAATCGAAACTAAAATAAAAACAATGTCTGGTGTAGCTTCATATGATTTTAGATCAAAAGATCAAATTAAAGAAGAAATGATGGAATCATCATCTGATTTTGAAAATATTATGAAAGATTGGTCTAGTGAAGAAAATCCATTATATAATGCAATTCAAGTAAAAGTAAAAGATATTGAACAAATTAACAAAATTGCAAAAGAAATTGAAGATATGGAAGGCGTAAGTATTGTTAAATATGGAGAAGGCATGGTAGAACAATTAATTGGTGCTTTCGATGCAGTACATAAAATTACAATTGGTCTTGTTATTGCTTTGATTATAGTAACTGCATTTTTAATTTCTAATACAATTAAGATAACAATTTTCTCAAGACAAAGAGAAATTGAAATTATGCGTTTAGTAGGTGCTTCTAACTTAAACATTAAGATTCCATTTATTATGGAAGGGTTATTCTTAGGAGCTTTTGGAGCAATCATTCCAATCATTGCAACAATATATGGATATACAACAATTTATCATCATTTTAATGGCCAACTATTCTCGCCATTTATTAAATTATTAGCGCCATCGCCATTTATGTACTACGTATCATTAATTCTTTTAGGAATTGGTATATTAGTAGGTATGTTTGGTTCATGGAGAGCAGTTAGAAAATACTTAAAGATTTAGTAAAAACTAAATCTTTTTATATTATATATTTTTGTTAAAAATATTAATTGTATTTATTACTATTAATTTAAAGGTTGTAATAAAAGTATTTTTATAACATACAATTAGTTGGGTGATAATATGGAATTTAAGGAGGGAGATTTAGTAACTCGAAATTCTTATAATAATGATATTATATTTAAAATTATAAGAATAGAAGAAGATGTCTGCATTTTAAAAGGCTTTAATATTAGATTAGTTGCTGATGGACCGATGTCAGATTTGAAAAAGTATGATCGCAGTGCTGATATTGAGAAAGAAAAAGAATTTTTAACAAGAATAAAAAAGCCATTAGATTTAGACCGTGATGACTATTTTTATTTGCCTGGAAAAATTCTTCATATTGATAGTGATAATGAATATTTGAATAGATGTTTAGAGTATTATAAAGATATTGACATTTGGGCAATGGGAATTTCACTTAGGGAGGCAGAAATGCCAGATAAAATAGAAGATTTATTAAATGAGTATAAACCTGATATTGTAGTGATAACGGGTCATGATGCATTTAATAAAGGTGGAAATTCTAAAGATATCAATTCATATAAAAACAGTAAATATTTTGTAGATGCAATTAAAAATGCTCGAAAATATGAAAAAAGTCATGAAAAATTAATTGTAATAGCTGGTGGGTGTAGTTCTTATTATGAAGAACTAATAAAAGCAGGTGCTAATTTTGCTTCTAGTCCAAAAAGAGTCAATATTCACGCTTTGGATCCAGCTATTGTCGCTACTAAAATGAGTTTGTCAGATATAAACAAAGATATTAATTTAAAATGTATTTTGGAAAATACTAAATATGGTATAGAAGGTATGGGAGGAATAATAACGAAAGGAACAATGTATGTTGGATATCCTAGATAAGGTAGTTTGTGATAATAAAACAATGCGAACAATCCTTAGCAAGTATATAGGACAAAAAGTTTTAATAGAATATAATTTAGGACGAAATAAAATAGAAAAATATGAGGGGATAATTGATAAATTATACAATGCAGTTTTTTTAGTAAAAGTATCAAATGGAACAAAATCTTTTTCATATTCGGATTTAATTACAAAAACTATAAAAATATATAAATAAAAACCTATTCCTTGCATTTTTTTCCAAAATATTATATACTGAAAATGAGATAAGCTATGAAGGGAGATGTTATTTTGAAGATTACATCAGTTACAATTAAGAAAAAAGAAAAAGAAGGATCAAGAATGAAAGCTACTGCCGACATCACTCTCGATGATTGCTTTGTTGTTCATGCTAGAATTATTGAAAAAGATGATTCACTATTTGTAGCAATGCCAAGCCATGAAGTTGCTCCAGGTAGATATTGTGATACAGCACATCCAATTACTAAAGAATGCCGTCAAATGTTTCATGACGCAGTAATAAATGCTTATAACGAACAAGATTAATTCTTGTTTTTTTCATATTTATTTTTTTCTTTCATATAATTTTATGGGAGGTAAAAATGGACAAGATGGAAACAGTAATTACATCATTAACACATAGTGTATCTATTAATGAGCGTAAAAACATAATTATTACAGGAGTAAAAAAGATTGATAGTTTTGATGATAGTGAGTTTTTTTTAGAAACAACATTAGGTAATTTAGTAATTAAAGGTTCAGAATTGGAAATTATTAAATTAGATACTTATCAAGGAAATGTTTCAATTAAAGGTCATGTTGATGATTTACACTATACTGAAGCAAAAGAAAAGGGAAAAGAAGAGGGCCTTTTTACTAAATTATTTAAATGATTTTAAGTGTACAAATATCAGGATTATTTTTTTCACTGCTATATGGATTTCTATATTCTTTGTTTGTTAGTCTAAATCATAAAATGATATATGAAACAAAAAAATATATTAAAATAGCATCTTCTTTAGTAATTATTCTAATTGGTGTTTTAGGTTATTTTATAATTCTTAAGAATATTACATCAGGAGCATTTCACGTTTATTTTGTTTTTGCCTTATTATTAGGGAGTTTTTTAGAAAGTACCCTATATAGGTACCTTGCGAAAAAATTTAAAAAATGATATACTCATCCTATGATAGGGTGGTGAAAAAATGGCTAAACGAAGAGTAAGTAAACAATCAAAACGAAGACTTGTTATTTTAGTTCCTCTATCTATATTAGCTATTTTTTCATGTATATTTACAATAGCTAGTATGGGATATAATTTATATACACTACAAAAAGAACAAAAACAATTAGAAACTAATTTGAGGGATATGCAAAAAGAAGCAGATAATTTAAAAACAGAAATAACAAAACTGCAAGATAAAGATTATGTTGCAAGATATGCGAGAGAAAATTATCTTTATACTAAAGATGGGGAATATGTTATTAAAGTAGATGAAGATGATAAAAAAAATTCTGATGATAAATCTATAATAAAACAAGAATATGTATTGTATGGTTCTGCTATATTAACAGTACTTATAATTATATATATAGCAATTAAACATAAAATGAGTAATAGAAGTAAAAAAAATAAAAAGAAAACCAAATAAAATTATTTGGTTTTTTTATAGAGAAAAATGTAAATTTATGGAGATTGTTACCTTATATAAAAAGAAAAACAAGAAATGATCTTGTTTATAATTTTACGCTATCACTTGTTTCTGGATCTTTTCCATCAAAATATGGTTTCTTTTTTTGTTTAAAAATAAGTGCAGCTATATTTGATGGAAATGTTCTAACTAATTTATTGTAATCAGTAATTATATCATTATAATATCTTCTAAAAGCCTCAATTTCAGCTTCTGATTCATTTAAAGAAATATCTGTTTTTACAAATGATTCAGCTAATTTTAATTCTGGGTATCTTTCTTTATAGTGATTAAATTCTTTAAGCCCCTCATATAATTTTCTGTCTAAATCAAAATTATTTAGTTTTTTTGATCTTAGTTTTACAATCATAGGTAAAACTTCTTCTTTTGGTTTTACATTTACTGTAATTATATCAATAGATTTATTTAATAAATCAAATCTTTTTCTTAAAACTGAATCAATATTAACTTCAGCTTCATTTACTCTGATTATTAAGCCTTGAAATCTATTATAGACGCTTATAAACCAAATTAAAATTAGACAAACGCAAATAATAATTGATGTTATAGTTATAAAAATATGCATATACTTCACCTATATTCATTATAACAAATAACATGTTCTTTTTCAATTAGTTGGTAGGGTAAAACTCACCACTAGAAATTATTCTTTCATCAAATTTAATGTAATTAACATATATCATTAATAATAAATACCAATCACCACTTCTAGGATCACTTAAGATAATATGATCTCTTCCTGATTGTTCTATAACGCCATAGAAAACTTTGTCTCTCCATTCATTAGAATCAGGGAATGACATATAAACTTCGACAGTTTTCCCTCTGTTTAATCTTAAAATATTTTCTATATATGACTGTTCATCTGGAATTTCATTCACAGAACTTTGATTTGGTACAGTCATTGTTCCAGAGTAAATTGGTTTACCCGGAAAATTATTTACATAATTATTGTTCATTTTAGCTCCTTTCTATAAAAATATATTATTTATTTTGTCAAAGTATGCTAAAATTTAAGTGGGTGATTATATATGATAGTGCCAATAGGAGTATCGAATAGACATATACATTTAAATAATCAAGATGTAGAGATATTATTTGGAAAAAATTATGAACTAAAAGAATTAAGACCATTAAATCAAACTAATGAATTTTCGAGTACTGATGTAGTAACGATTAAAACAGATAAATCAGAAATAACTAATGTAAGAGTGCTAGGACCTATAAGAAAATATACGCAGGTTGAAATTTCTAGAACAGACGCTTATAAACTAGGAATAAATCCGCCAGTTAGAAACTCTGGAGATTTAAAGGGTAGCGAAACTGTTACTTTAATAGGACCAAAAGGTAGTATTAAAAAGGAAGATTGTTGTATTCAAGCAATTAGACATATTCATTTAACAAAAGAAAAGTTAGAAGAATTAAATTTACATGAAACAGATACAGTTAGTTTAAATGTTTCTGGTGAAAAAAGTGGGATTTTAAATAATGTATTTTTAAAAGTACAAGAAAATGCTTATTTTGAATGCCATTTAGATACTGATGATGCTAATGCATTTTTACTTAAAACTGGTGATGTTGTAGAAATAATAAAAGAAAGTGAATAGAAAACACTTTCTTTTTTATTCCATTTTTACAGTAGGAATTGATTCATCTAATGATTTATTTGAAGACGGTTCAGTCCCTTTTATGTAGTATTGGATTCTAGATATATCTTTTCCGTTAGATAATGTTCCATCTAACGGATTAACAGCAACACCAACTACATTACTAGGTGTTTTATACCAATTATCTTTTTTATCTTTTAAATAACCTTCTATAGTATCTATCCAAGCGTTTTTAATATTGGAACTATCTGCTCCATTAACATTTTTATTATTATCATAACCAGTCCACATACCAACTAGAATATCCTTATTGTAACCAAATATTAAATTATCTGTATCAGTAGTACCTGTTTTAATCGCATATTTTTTAGTCATTTTTGAGCTAATACCATAACAAGTAGGGTAATTATAGTCGATAAATTCTTTAGCGTATGTTGAAGTTAGTAATTCATTTAATACATATACAGTACTTTTATTTAAAATATTTTCTGGTTTAGGTTTATATTCATATAAAATATTTCCTTCAATATCAGTAACTTTACTAATAAAATGAGGCTTAATTTTGTTTCCTTCATTAGCTAATGTACTATAAGCTCCCATCATATCAATCAAACTGATTTCTTCTGCTCCAAGAGCAAGAGCAGGTAGTTCTTTAACATTTTTGCTTATCCCGACTCTTTTAAGCATGTTGACTAAAGAATTTTGTCCTAAAAATAGGTGAGTTTTAACAGCATAAATATTATCCGAGTAGGCAAGTGCAGTTGCCATACTTATTGGCCCTTTAGCATATTCGTCATTGTAGTTTTTAGGGCTATATGTTTTTCCGTTGTCTAAAGAAAAATTAGTTTTTTCGCTAGTAAAAGTAGTAGATGGTGTAAAGCCATTTTCTAGTGCTGAGTAATAAAGGAATGGTTTTATTGTTGATCCAACTTGTCTATTTTCGCTTAAAGCTCTATTAAATTGACTTTTAGAATAATTCATTCCTCCTGTAAGTGCGAGAACTTTTCCAGTGTTTGGATCCATCATGATAGCCGCAGACTGAATATTTTCACTTTTAATATTTTTATTTATATTTTCTTCTAAAACTTTTTGTGCATTAGAATCTAAATTAGTGTATATTTTTAGTCCCCCAGTTTCTAAAAATGATGTTGGAATTGAATCGATTTTTTCCAATTCTTTCATAACCGCATCTTGATAATACATAATCATACTAGATTTATTATCATCTTTTTCTTGAGCATAATTAAGTTCCTCGTTTAAAGCTCTTTTCATTTCTTTTTCGGTAATGTAACCATTATCTACCATTGATGCTAAAATTAATTTTTGTCTTTCTTTGGCTTCTTTTGGATGCGTAATAGGGGAATATCTACTAGGGTTTTTAGGGATTCCTGCCAGCATACTAGCTTCGGCTAAAGAAAGTTCAGAAGCTTTTTTATCAAAATAGTATTTAGCAGCATTTTCAATACCAAAAATCCCTCCATAATTAATAGTGTTTAAATAACCTTCCAAAATTTCATCTTTACTATAATGTGTTTCTAGTCTAATTGTGATCCAAGCTTCTTTTAATTTTCTAGACCATGTTTTGTCAAAATCTAAAAATAAATTTTTGGAATATTGTTGAGTAATAGTTGAAGCACCTTGCTTATTTGCGCCTGACTTAACATTTATCATTAACGCTTTTATAATTCTTAAATAATCAAATCCTAGATGTTTATAAAAGTTTTTATCTTCGATAGAAACAGTCGCATTTCTAATATTTTTAGATATGTTATCTAATTTAACCCATTCATTATCATCACCATTAAATGCTAGTTCCTCACTGTCATATAGGTGATATCCATTTGCCCCATTTATTGGTAGACCAGGTGATAGTTTAGCGTATACATAAAGTCCGAAGTAAAAAAGAATAAAAACTAGAATGATTACTGCTAAAATGATAAAAAATTTTTTCATTTTTTTCATCAAATCACTCCATTTCTAATTTTATTATTGGAAAAAAATAAAAAAATATAAGTAAAAAGATTATATTATGATATAATTCAAAAAAAGGAGTTCAAAATGAAAAAAATAAGTATTAAAAGTCATTTAATTAGTGATGATGAAATAAATTTTATTGGAAAAGGAATTTTAAAGGAAAATGAAATAATTTTTTATGAAGATAAGATAAAAACAAAAGTAAAAATTTTAGAAGAAAAAATAATAATATCAAGAGAAGAAAATTATTTATTAAAAATGGAATTTATTAGGGGTAAAAAAACAGAAGCAACATATAATATGTATGATAAGAATTTCTATTTAGATATTTTTACAAACGATTTAAAAATAGAAGAAAATAAAATTTTTGTTAACTATGATTTAACGCTAGATAAAAATGAAAAAATTAATTTTATTTATAATCTAGAATATAGTATTGACAGCGAATAAAAATATGATATAATGCTGTAAGTAAATGAGAAATATTAATACTTTTTTAGGAGGAATTTTCATGAAGTTAAATAAAATGAAAAAAGAAGAATTAGAATTACTTTCATATACAGATTTAACAAAGATGATTTTAGAGGAAGAAAATAAATCACTTTCAACACCAGATGCTTTTAAAAAAATATGTGGGCTATTAGAGTTGACTGATGATGATTATGTAAATAAAGTAGGGGATTACTATACTGCTTTAACTACAGATAAGAGATTTGTGTTTTTAGAAGATGGTACTTGGGATTTAAAAGATAAACATAAAATTGAAATTATTTTAGATGAAGACGAAGAAACTGAAACAGAAGAATTAGAGGAAGAAGAAATCGAAGAAGAGGATCCAGAATTAGATTATAATACACTTGAAGAAGGTGTTGATGAAGAGGATGATGACGCTTCAGAAGAATTAGAAGATTTATCAATTATAGGTGAAGACATGGACGATGAAGGCGAGGAAGAGGAAGAAGAGACTATTTAAATAGTTTCTTTTTTTGTTTTTTTAAATAAATTATACAGTTCCCACTTGCAAATATGCTGGGGGGGGGGGGTA
>CASPVX010000003.1 GCA_949425575.1 uncultured Bacilli bacterium | reverse complement strand
GTGTTTCTATTATTGCATCTGTTAAGGCTCTTATATCTGCTCCTTCTATATCGCGCGCAAATTCATAAATCCAATAAGCATTCCTTGTCTCTATAAATACTTTTTCTAAAGCATTTATATTCGCTTCTTCTATATCACGTGCAAAAAAATAAATCCAACAAGCATCTTTTGTCTCTATTATTCCATCTGTTAAGGCTTTTATGTCTGCTCCTTCTACATTATGTGCAAAATTATAAATCTTCTTGGCATCTTTTGTCTTTATTATTCCATCTGTTAAGGCTTTTATATCTGCTCCTTTTACATCACGCGCAAAAAAATAAATCCAATAAGCATTCCTTGTCTCTATTATTGCATTTGCTAAGGCTTTTATATCTGCTCCTTTTATATCACGCGCGAATTCATAAATTTTCTGAACATTTTTGGTCTCTATTATTGCATTTGCTAAGGCCTTTATATCTGCTCCTTCTACATTACGTGCAAAATTATAAATATAATCGACATCTTTACTATCAATAACTATTTTTTCATGAGCTCTAATATTCGCACCTTTAATGTTTGCTGCAAAAAAATAAGAAAGTTTTGCATCTTTTTCATCTAAAATATATTGTTCATATGTTTCTATTGCTTGGGCATCACCTTTACTTTTTATACATTCCTTAATTTTCTTAGTTAATTGATAATTTCCCATGATAATCACAATCCTTTACTAACGACTTTTACCAAAACCTATTTGTTCATTATAAGTATAAGCTTTTATTTTAAGCTTACTTTCAATAAATGAAACTTCTTTTAAAATTTTAGCGAGCTCACTTTTTGACAAATACTTAGAATATCTGATAAGTAACATTTCTTTAAATTTAAGCAAATCATCTAAAACAAATGAAGCCTCAGTGTTATCACTATCATCGTCTTCAAGAGATGCTAAAAAAGATAAATATAAATCTATTTTTCTTTTTATCTTTTTATCAATAACCCTTTTAGCAAATTCTGGCTGAAGAATAGTCATTCTGCTTATTTTCATTCCTGGATATGGAATTTTATTAAGTGGTTTTACCTTAAAACCATATTCAACTTTCCAAACATCTATTTTTATTTTATTGCAAACAAAATCTCGAATACATTCGTATTTACTCATAGTTTTCACCTTCTAATAAATCTGGTCTTCGTGCCTTTGTCCTTTTTAAACTTTCTTCATATCTATATTTATCAATATTTGCATGATGTCCTGAAAGCAAAACTTCTGGAACATCCATTCCTCTAAAACTAACTGGTTTTGTATAAACTGGATAATCTAAAAGGCCATCATTAAATGATTCATTTAAATGAGATTCTTCTTTTATAACTCCTGGAATAAGCCTTACTATACTGTCAGTAATTACCATACTTGCAAGCTCCCCACCAGTTAAAACATAATCTCCAATACTAAGCTCTGCGTCAGCAAGAGTTCTAATTCTCTCATCAAATCCCTCATAATGACCACAAATTAAAATTAAATGTTTTTTATCTTTTAAATCATATGCTTTTTTTTGACTATATTTTTCTCCTTGTGGAGTCATTAAAATAACAATAGAATCATCTGTTTTCAAATCATCTACAGCGTCAAATATAGGCTGTGGCATTAATACCATTCCTTTACCTCCGCCGTAACCATAATCGTCAACTTTTTTATGAGGATCCTTAGAATAATCTCTTATGTTATGAATATTTATCTCTACTAAATTTTCTTTTACTGCTCTTCCAACAATTGATTCAGAAATAAATGGTTTAAACATTTCTGGGAAAATAGTTAAAATATCAATCTTCATTTAAAAGTCCCTCTATTAAATTAATATAAATTTTTTTATCTTTTATTTCCCTAATAAATGCATCTACATACGGAACTTGAAATGTTCCTCTTTCATTTTCTACAACCAATATTTCATGCGCTGGTGTTATTAAAATTTCTTTAACTACACCTAATTTTTTATCTGAATAAACTTCATAACCTATCAATTTTTCTGGAAGTATTCCTGGAAAAACATATTCTTCTTCGTTTATATAAACACTTTTTCCCTTATATTTTAACACATCATTAATATCATTTATATTAGTAAATGTTACCATATCATAATTTTTATGTTTTCTATATGAATTAATTTCTAATTTATCATTACCAATATATAAATAATTACCTTTTTTAAAAATAATATCTTTATATTTAAAATCAGATATTATTCTTACCTCGCCCTTTATACCATGAGTATTTACTAAATCACCAATATAAATCATATTATCACCTTAATTCATATAAAATTATACTTGTTGCAACTCCAACATTCAAACTCTCACATTCATTATTCATTGGAATATAGAGATATTCATCACACATATCTAATATTTCTTTAGAAACGCCGTTTCCCTCATTGCCCATTATTATAGCAAATTTTTCAGATTTTGAAACACTTTTTACATCTTTTCCGCCATCTACTTTTGTACCAAATATTTTATAGTCTTCACTTTTTAATTTAGAAATAATTTTTTCTATATCATCTCTAATTATATTTACTTTAAAAAGCATACCCTGGCTAGCTCTAATTACCTTGTCACTATATACATCAGCGCATCCTTTACTAAGGACAATTGTATCTACATCAAAAGCCGCTGAACTTCTAATTATTGTTCCTAAATTACCAGGATCTTGAATATCATCTAAAATCAAAATCTTATTACCTTTTAATTCTTCATTCTTTTTTCTGCATATTCCAATTACTTCACTAGGACTAGGAAGATTTGATAAATATTTTAAAACGCTTTCATTTATATAATTTGTTTCAATATCTAAAGAAAAATCTGAATCTTCTAAAACTAATAGTTCTTCTAAATAACCACTATCATAAGCTTCTTTTACTAAATGCCTAGTTTCAACTAAAAACATATTAGTTTCATCTCTATATTTTTTATTTTGTAACTTTTTTAAATCCTTAATTTTTGAATTATTTATAGATGTATAAATCACAGCCATCACCATTTAAATTTTAGCATACTTTTATAAAAATAAAAAGGAGAATAATCTCCTTAATCATTTATGATTCTAACATTTCTCACTTTCTTATTTTTATTACCATATTTATCTGATATTTCATAAGTAATTGTGTATGAACCTAGATTTGGTTCAACATTAGATGTAATTTTAAGATTTTTATATTCACCAGGGCCACAACTATTATCAAAAATAACTACTTTTGAAATTTGTCTTAAATGTACACTTCTTTGAGTATTAACCTCATTTGAAGAAATATTTGAAGGTAAATAAACAATATTGCCTTTAAGCGTGTTAAGTGTATTATATTGATTAGCAAATGACTTAGCCACTTCAATATTATTAACGAAACTAATAGTTGGAGGTGTTGTATCTTTTACTTGAATATTTCTTACCATTTTAGCAGTTTTTCCATCAGAGGTTGCTGTATAAGTAATCTTATAATTAGCAACAAGCTGCGTATTAAAATTAAGTGAATAATTAGAAGCTCCTGCGACCTTATCTGCTTTCAAAATATTCTCAGTAACTTTACTACCTTTTTTTGATGTTCTTACAACTTCTATTTTATAACTAATATTTTGCCCTGCAGCATTTTTAACAGTTACACCTGGATCTAAATATAAATCTGTTCCATCACGATTAGCCTCTTCTGTAATTGTTGAAGAACCTGTAAGAACAATAGTAGGACCACCCTCAGGCATTTCTATATCATCAGCATAAGGATTATCTCCAAATGTATATGTATTTTGATTATTTTTTTTACCTATTACAATTTCAGTTGCTTCTGAATAAATTTTATCTTTATTTACATCTTTTATAAGTTGGTTATCTAAAAAACCATCATTCATTATTTGACCTAATGTAATAGTTATTGTATCATCTTCGCAAGTTGCAGCCCCATCACAATCAGGAAGCATAAACATATTAGCATGACCCCAGTTTTTAGCAGCTTTTAAAATAGCATCGCCTTGTGACTTAGCAAGTTTTTCTCTACTTTCTAGCATAATATTATTAATAACTGGTACAATTAATACACTAAGTACACCTAAAATAACAATAACACCTAATAATTCAATTAAAGTAAAACCCTTTTTCATATTTACCCTCCTGTTATTCTATAACAATTATAAGTTGTTAAAAATACAAAGTCAATAAAAGAAGATATAAAGATATCTTCTTGACTGTTAACTCTTAGCAATTTCTTCAGCTACTTTTATTCCATCCATTGCAGAAGTAGTAATGCCACCAGCATACCCAGCACCTTCTCCGCAAGGATAAATTCCCTTTATATTAGAAACTAATTTTTCATCTCTTTCAATTCTAACAGGCGATGATGTTCTGCTTTCAACGCCAGCTAAAATAGCATCCTCTCTACCATAACCTTTTATTTTTTTATCAAATTCATCTATTGCTTCTTTTAGTGAATCACATACATATAAAGGAAGTATTTCATTTAGATTTGCAAATTCATACTTTCCCTTGAAAATTGGATTTACTTCTTTGAAATTTTTACTAACTATATTATTTTTAAAATCTTCTAATAATTGGACTGGGATTTTACCATTTCCTTTTTCATAAGCAAGTTTTTCTAACTCCCTTTGAAATTTAATTCCATCTAAAGCATTTTCTCCAAAATCATTTGGGCTTACTGTAACAACAAGTGCACTATTAGCATTTTCACTTTCTCTTGCATGATTACTCATACCATTTACTGCTAAAAAGCCTTCTTCTGAAGAAGCATTTACAACGTATCCTCCAGGACACATACAAAATGAATAAACGCCTCTTTTATTAGATGCAGTAAAGGTTAATTTATAACTAGCTGGATCTAGTAATTTATAGTTATTTCCATATTGCTGCATATCTATCATTTTTTGTGGGTGCTGGATACGAACACCTACTGCAAATGGTTTAGCACTTATATTTATTTTTTTATTATATAACATTTCAAATGTATCTCTCGCACTATGACCGATAGCTAAAACAAGATTTTCACAATTTATTATTTCTGAATTATTAACTTCGATTTGTTTTAGTTTTTGATTTTCTATAATTATATCTGTAAGGGTTGTATTATATTTAAAAGTACCTCCCATATTTATAATTTTTTCTCGCATATTTTTAATAACCTTTTTAAGTACATCAGTTCCTATATGTGGTTTATTTAAGTACATTATTTCAGAAGGAGCACCGCACTCTACAAAAATTTCAAATACTTTTTTCATTCTAAAGTTTTTATCTTTTACTAAAGTATTTAATTTTCCATCTGAAAATGTTCCTGCCCCGCCTTCACCAAACTGAACATTTGAATTTTCATTAAGTACACCTGTTTTCCAAAATTCTTCTACAGTCTTTTCTCTATCTTCTACTTTTTCGCCACGCTCAATTATCAATGGTTTAAATCCATTTTGAGAAAGAATGTAAGAAGCAAACAAACCTGCTGGTCCTGCACCTACAATTACAACATCTTTAACATTCCCCTTTGGAAAAATATATTCCTCATTAGGCGTTTTTAAAATATCATTCGATTTATTTCTAGCAAGAATTTTTTCTTCATTTAAAACAGATACATCAAACTCATATACAAACATAATATTATCTTTTTTTCTTGCGTCTATAGATTTTTTATTTATTTTTATATTTTTAATATCTTCTGCTTTTATTTTTAATTTAGTTGCAATTTTACTTTTAAGTTCTTCAAGTGAGTTACTTTGAATACTTATTTTTATTTGTCTTACTCTAATCATTTAATAGCCTTTCCAGCAAGCATTCCAGAAATAAAAGCAAAACCTAAATTATAACCACCACAGTCCCCATAAACATCTAACACTTCACCTACAAAAAATAAATTATTTTCTTTAATAGACTCCATTGTTAACGGATTTATTTCTAAAAGAGAAACGCCACCTGAACTTACTTGCGCTTCTTCAAGTGTTCCGACTTCAGTTATTTCTAAATTAAAGTTAGTTAGATTTTCTCCTAATGCATATTTCTCTTTACCATTTAATTCTTCATAATACTTATATGGATTTATTTTAGATTTGTCTAATATTATTTTAACAAGTTTATAGTGCATAAAACCTTCTAAAAATTCTGAAATAGTTCTACCTGTAACCATTTCACTTCTTTCTTCTAGCATATCTAATACGTCTTTTTTATTCCAAGGTATAAAATTAATTTTTACTTCTTCTTTTTTACCATCATTTAATCCTCTTGCAATTATACCACTTAAATTAAACGCACATATTCCACTTATACCAGAAGAGGTAAATTGTAGTTCTCCATCCTGTTTTTTTACAAAATGACCATCTTCATACAATGAAATTTTTACATTACTTCTTATTTTGTCCCAATCTTTAAAATAATTTTCATGGCCTTTTAATTTAACTAAAGCTGGTAGTGGTTTTATCACTGTATGATTAAATTTACTGGCTAAATCAAATCCAATTCCATCAGATCCTGTTTTAGGACATGCTACCCCACCACAAGCAATAACAATACTATCTGCTTTTATTTTTTCTTTATTTGGATTAATTATAAATTTTCCTTCCTTTATAATTTCTTCTACTAAAAAATCATTTACTATTTCTATATCATTTAGTTTTGCTTCTATTAAAAGTGCTTCTTTTATACTTGCAGAAATTCCAGAAAAAGGATAATAATATCCGTCTTTTATTTTTGGAACAATTCCAATAGTATCAAAAAATGAAAGTATTTCTTTTACATTTTTTTCATTAATTATTTCATTTAAACATTCTAAATTAGATGAATTAAAATATTTTAATTCCATATCATTATTAAAATAATTGCATTTACCATTACCAGTTATTAATAATTTCTTTAGTGGACTTGAATTTCTTTCTAATATTTTTACTTTATTACCATTCATAGCCGCAAATATAGCAGCTATTATTCCAGAAGCTCCCCCACCAATTACTACAACTTGTTTCATAATTACACCTCTTTTTCATTATATCAAAAAAAGTGTATTTAAACACTTTTATTTAAATAATATTTAATTTGTACATGATGAACCAAAAGCGCTTGTACTACAATAACTAGTAGCTGTTTCATTAACATAAGCATTGCCACGATCATTTGCTGCCACTCTATTAAAACCTGCCCCTGTACAACTATAATCTAAATCATCGCCTGTACAATTACCACCATTATTTGTAAACCAACTTTTTTGTTGTTTTAAAAGTGCGATATTATTTTGATAATTATTAGTTCCAGCTTGCATACATTGGTCTGAATCTGTAACAAAACATAAATATGCTGCTAACACTTTATTTTCAGAGTCTATTTCATATTTTAGATAATAATTTTTTCCAAGTGTTGACTTATCTACAGTTGTAGAAATACTATCAATACTATCACCAATTTTTATATTTTCTGTATTAAGACTATATACTACATTATTAATAGGTTCTACAATTCCCCCGCTAGTTCCTTTTTGTACATAAGTAAGTTCAAGTTTAAAACTATTTGATTTTTGATAATCTGTTGCTGTTCCTGTCATTGTACTATCATAACTGACTTTAATTGAAAACTCCTTAATATCCCCAACATTTAATTCTTCAAGCTCTTGCCTCATTAATTCATTATCAGTAGTTTCTGTTCCATCTTTTAATATATAACTATATTTAATTACAGTACCTTCTTTTTCGGGTTTTAAATCTATTTTTTCTAATACTGCATCAATATTCCCATCATTTGCTACTGTAATTGTATAAATAATATAAGCTCCTGGATATTTTAAATCTGTTTTTAAATCTGCATGTAACTTTGTTGTTGGTTCTACCACTGCACTTCCTGTTGCTCCTTCGCTTTTAGTACCTGCTACTGCTTTTTTAATATAAACATCCCAGTTTGAATCAATGCTCGAAGTATCACTTATTTTAAGCTGCTGGCTATAAGCTGCAAAACCTATTCCCATTATTACTACTACTGCGAACATTATCATTAGTATATTTCTTCTATTTTTCATAATGTTACTCCTTATCTTTCTATTTTTATTATACCCCCTTTAATACATCACTTTCAATTGAAATATATCAACCTTTACATTTAATTAACTAATTAAAAAAACATCACTTCTGATGTTTTGATATGTTTAAAATAATTCCCATACTCATTAATGTAATCATTAAACTAGATCCACCATAACTTAAAAATGGAAGTGTTACTCCAGTTACTGGAATAAGCCCTACTACAACCATTAAATTAAGAATTGTTTGAAAAGCTAACTCAAATATAATTCCAAAGGCTAAAAATTTTCCAAATAAATCCTTTGACTTTAAAGCAATATTAACCCCACATACAATAATTATTGTAAATAAAATCGCAAGAAGTAAAATTCCTAAAAATCCAAACTCTTCACTTATAATTGAAAAAATAAAGTCTGTTTGTGGTTCAGGTAAATAAAAGTGTTTTTGCCTTGAATTACCAAGCCCAAATCCTAAAAGTCCTCCAGGTCCTATTGCATATAAACTTTGAATAATTTGAAAGCCACTACCTAAAGGATCTTCCCAAGGATTTAAAAATGATAGTATTCTTTTTATTCTATAAGGCGCAGAAGCTATTAATACTGCAAAAGCAGCTATTCCCATTATTCCCAGTTTTCCAAAAAACTTTAAATTAGCTCCAGCAGCAAATAAAAGCCCTACTGTTCCCATAAGTATAATAACACCTGTTCCAAAATCAGGTTGTAACATAATAAGACCAAAAACTAAAACTGCAAGTATTAGAATTTTAAAAACTAATTTATCTGTAAGTTTATTAAAAGATAAAATCTTCGCTATTAAAATAGCTAAAGCAAGTTTCATAAATTCACTAGGCTGCACTCCAAACGAACCAATACCAAACCAACTTTTACTTCCGTTTCTTTCAGTACCAAATATTAAAACTAAAATTAACAGTATAAAGCAAATTAAAAATATTTTATTACTATGTTTTAAATAAACTCGGTAATCTATCTTACTAATAAAATACATTAACACAAATCCGAGAATTAAAAACAACCCTTGATTCTTAAGATATTTATATGGATCTGCAAATTTATAATCTGCCCAAACATACGAAGCTGAATATACCATCATAAGTCCAAATAGCGAAATTAAAGTGATGCTCATAATAAAGAAAAAGGTATTTTTTTTCATAACCACACCCCATATACAAGTGATAGCATAGCTGCCATAAGACCTAAAGTCCAAAAGATTTTAACAATATCACTTTCACAAAAACCCCTTTTTTCTAGGGAATGATGAATTGGTGTCATTAAAAATAATCTTTTTTTTGTCATTTTATAATAGCCAATTTGAATCATACATGAAAGAGTTTCAATTACGAACACTATTCCAATTAAAGCGAGAAGTAATTCGTGTCTTGTCATAATTGCATAAGCTCCTAAAGTAGCTCCTAAACAAAGTGAACCAGTATCCCCCATAAATATTTTAGCCGGATGAGTATTAAAAATTAAAAACCCTAACAAAGTTCCAGCGATTACAAATGCTACTATAGCAATATCAATATAACCTTCTAACCAGTCAGCTCTTAGACTTAAAATTCCAAAGACTAAAAATGCTATAAAACAAAGACCCCCAGCAAGACCATCTAACCCATCAGTTAAATTAACTGCATTACTACTTGCAACTAAAACAAATAGAATGAAAAATCCATACCAAAAGCCAATATCAAGTTTAAAGTTTAAACTGTGAACCCATAATAATGGTTCATTATCCCCTTTTAAAAATAAATAGAAAAATATAATAGCTACCACTATTTGCATTATTAATTTTTGTGTTCTAGATAATCCTTTATTATTATGCCTTTTTACAATTAGTAAGTCATCTATCATACCTATAATGGCATAGGCAAAAAAAGTAAATAAAATAATAGCTAAGGTATGTGACATATGTATTTTACCTAAATATAAAAATATGAAAACAATTATTAAAGTTGCTATTATAAAGATAAGTCCTCCTAAAGTTGGGGTACCCTCTTTGCTTTTATGAGCTTCTCTTAAATAGATACTTTCGCTTTGATTTGCTTTCATCTTAGAAAGAAAAGGAATTATTAATAAAGACACTAAAAGTGAAATTATAAAACCAATCATCATTGCCATAACCATTTTTGTCATTATTAACATTTTATTCCCCCTATCCTGTATATACTCTAACTTTAGATCCTTCTAAAATTCTTGAACCAGCTTCTGGAGATTGATATGTAATTGTTTTTCCATTACCATCAACTTTTACTTCAAAGTCTTTAAGTGTTTCTTTTGCCTTATTTACATCCATTCCTACCACATTAGAAACTGTTATATATTTTTTATCTAAATAGTTATATTTTTTTTCAGTTCCTCCAGTAGGTTTTTCAATATTTAAAGCGGTTATCGATGCTTCTAAAATTGTTTTTGCAGGAGGACCTGCTATAACACCACCAAACTGCTGAACTCCTTTTGGATTATCAATCGCAAAGTAAACTACAACTTCTGGTTTATCAGCAGGAAGAAAACCGATAAAAGATAAAATATAATTATTATATAAGTATCTACCATTAGATACTTTTTGGGCGGTTCCTGTTTTTCCACCAACTCTATATCCATCTATATAAGCAGTTCTTCCAGTACCATTACTAACAACACTTTCTAAAGCCTCTCTTACCTCTTTACTTGTTTTTTCACTAACAACTCTTCTAACCATTGTTTTATTATTTTGTTTAACTACAGTATTTGTTTCTGGTTCATTAATACTTTTTACAATATAAGGCTTATATAAAATACCTCCATTGATAGCTGCGCTTACTGCAGTTACTTGTTGTATTGGGGTTACAGAAACACCTTGCCCAAACGCAGTTGTAGCTTGCTCTACAGGTCCTACTTTATCTCTACTAAAAATAATTCCACTAGCTTCTCCATTTAAATCAACACCTGTTTTTGCGCCAAATCCAAATTTATCAATATAATCAAATAATGTATTTTTGCCAAGCCTCTGTCCTAACACAACAAATCCAGGATTGCATGAGTTTTCAACTACTTGCATAAATGTTTCAGACCCATGCCCGCCATGTTTCCAACAGTGCAAAGTAGCATTTTCTACTCTTATAGATCCACTATCATGATATTTATCTTTATGTAAATCAACCTTACCTTCTTCTAATGCTGCACTTAATGTAATTATTTTAAAAGTTGATCCTGGTTCATAAGTAGCCCAAATTGGCAAATTTCTATTAATCTCTTCTACTGTATATTTTTGATAATTTGCTGGAGAAAAATTAGGTCTTGATGACATAGCTAGTATTTCTCCATTATTAGGATTCATCACTAGTGCGATAACTCTGTCTGGATTATATTTAGTAACAGCATTATCAAGTTCTTTTTCAACTGCCTTTTGAATTTCATCATTAATTGTTAATGTGATATTCATACCTTTCTGAGGTTGCTCATAAACTTCGTTTAATTTAAGCTTATTTCCTTTAGCGTCACTAAAATATTTAATTGCCCCATCTTCACCAGTTAAACAATCATCATACATAAGTTCAAGTCCGCTAAGGCCTTGATTATCAATTCCTACATATCCTAAGGTATGTGATAAATAAGTATCTCCAGGATAATTTCTTTTAGATTCCTTTACTAAATAAACACCTTCATAGTTTAAATTTTTAATCTTATCAGCTATTTCATAAGATAAACGTCTTCCTTCTGGATGAACTCTTTCAATTGATGTTTTTTTACTAATATGCTTATACATTGCATCTTCACTAACATTTAATATTTTGGCTAAATCAACTGCAACTTTTTTCTTATCTTTTATTTGATTTGGAATTACAACTAAAGAAGTTGTTGTTACATTATCAGCTAAAATAACACCATTTCTATCATAAATAATTCCTCTATCAGCTTTTATAGGTAAATTACGACTCCATAAATTTTCAGCATAGCCATTTATTTTTTTATAATCAATTACCTGAATATAAAACACTTTCCCTATAATTACAAGAAACAAAAAAGCAAAACATAAAACTGCTATTTTCATACGCGAATGAATATTTTTTGTAAACATGTCCAGTCACCATTTAAGTATACGATTAACAAATTAAAAAAAGACTATAAAAGTCTTTTTTATTTGTATTGGACATAAGTTTAGCTTTCAATAACAAATAATCTAAAAGGTTTTGGCCTACCCACTTTATTAAATGCCATTATTTTTTCAAAAAGAGACATATAATGAAAAGAATGCTCCTCAATAATTTTTCCGCCAGATTTTTTTATAAGTTTCCTCCAATGCTTTAATGGCAAAAAGCGTTCATCTCCATATAAGGCCTCATCTTGATTAAAAAATTGTGTTGGTATTCCTACAATTACATACTTTGAAATATATAATTGTTGCTTTAAAGAATTTATTATATCGCTGTCTTCAAAATGTTCTAACACACCATTACTAAAACATACATCAAATTCTTTGTATTTGTATTTTAAATTAAAAATTGATTTTTTTATAAATGAAATTTTTCCTTTTTTGCCAAAATACTCCTGAGCTAAATTACTAGATAATTCAAGAATATTTTCATCTATATCAACTCCAACAACACTATATCCAAATGAAGCCATATATGATGATATAATTCCTGTACCACAGCCCGCTTCTATTAACTTCCCATTTCCCATGTCGCCATATTTTTTTAACATTTTTATAAAAATCTGTTTGTGTTTTACTTTATCTTCTATATAATTTTTTGCATTTTTTTTTAGTTTTATTTCGTTTAAATATATATCATACCAAGTCATAAAATACTCCTTTTTCAGAAAAAAACTTATACTCTTTTCTTATGCTAGCTCCTGATAATCAAAGGTCATAACTTCATAATTAGTTAAATCTATTCCTTTAGCAAGATAAACATCCTCTGTATTCATTACTTTTGTTTTATTTTTAGCATATCCTAGCTTTTTAGCTAATGCATAAATCTCATCAGCATTTGTACCTTCAATTTCAACATAGGGTTCAAGCAATGGCCATTCATCAATCTCTATTTGTAAATCATTATAAGTATAACTAATTCTTCTTTTTTCAACTAATTTTCTTTTGAAATATCCCATTTCTTCAACCAATTTATTAGCTGTTTCAAAATCATTTACAAGTATTTCTACTTCTTTAACTTGATCAATTTCATATTCCGCATTAGTATTGTAAATATATTTTAAAGTTAGTTCTATTTTCTCTCCATCTTGTCTTAAACGAATCCATTTAAAAAATCTATTTTTTGTTTCTTCTATAACAGAAAGTATTTTTTTATTTGTTAATTTACCAATATCAATATTCTCAAAATTACTTTCAATATAATCATCTATAGTATCATAACCTAGGATTTCCTTAAAAATAAGCTTATCCTCATCTATAAAAGTTGGTTTAATATAGGAAATTACATTAATAATTTTTCTTAAGGCATTTCTAAGACCAGTTATTTTATAATCTTCAATGGCTAATTTATACATTAAAATAGGATCATAACAATCATATGTATAAATTTTTTGGATCCTATCACCTTCAAATTTTGCACCCAAATCATTTAGTTTTTTGATTATTTCTTCCTTATTTATTCCTAACAACTTAATTTCCAATTCTTGATATTGCATTTTTATCTCCCCTTTCATAATATTTTATATCAAAATTATTAGAACAAATATTTTTTGCAATAATTTCGCAAGCTGCCACTGGATTAATGCTATTACCACAAGTGAAAATATCTATTGCAATATAATTATACTCAGGCCATGTATGAATAGTCAAGTGAGATTCCGCCAAAATTAAAACACCACTAATTCCAATCGGTTCAAATTTATGGAATTTAGAGTCTACTATATGTAAATTTGATTCTTTTGCCGATTTTATGAGCATTTCCTTTATCTCTTCTATATTTTCGACATCTATCTTCTTATAATCATAAACATCCATAATTGCTTGTCTACCTATTGTCATACTAACTCCTATATGTTTCCTTAATACTATTTTTCATACTTTTTTTTAAATTTGTTAAATAAACACTGTTTTCTGCAACTTCAGCATCGTCATTATTAATTACCCTTTTAGTCGCTTTTCCCATCATTTGTTCAGAACTATATTCAATAGGTAATTTTACTGTATTAATATTTTTTTCTAATCTAAACATTGTTTCCGTAAAACATATACTATCGTCATTAAATTTTATATTATATTTGTTTAACAAATCAACATCTTTAGTAGAATATAAATTGTAAATATATTGATAATGAGTAAAACCAGAGATCATTTCTGTAATATATAATCCCATGTCCGTTATAATTCTTTGTAAATCCATATTTTTCATCATTGCACTTGAATATATTGAGGTATACAGCACACCCTCTTTTTTTAAAAGATCTATAGCAGCATTCATAAAAACAGTGAATGGTATTTTTTCTGGCGTTGGATCTGTCATTAAAACATCAAATTTCATTCGTAAATCTTTTGGGATTTTGTTCATAACATTTAAAACTCTCGCATTAATTTTTAATTTATATTTTTGTGCTATATCATTTATAAAATCAATTAATCTTTTATCAGCATCTAAAACAGTAACATTACAATCTTTATTGGCTAATGCTAAACAAATTCCGGTTAAATCATCATCACCAAGAAAAACAATATTTTTTTGATATACATCATTATTATTTAAAAAATAAGCCACTCTTTTTAATGAAGTTTTTAATGTTACTGGTCTTTGATCAAATAATAATGTTGGTTTGGGCTTTGATTCCCATATCTTTTTCATAATTGGAATTAAATTATTCAATTTTTTTAATTCGACGGTACTACCATTACAATATTTGCACTTATAATCATCATGCTTATTACTTTTGTTATTTTTCAAATAGAAGGTATTATCTAGTTTATCAAAATAAATAATTTTTTCATTAACCATTTCTTCTAGCAATCTTAACATCCTACGTTCACTGCCGCCTACATATTCTACTATTTGCCAAAAAGACCTTTTCCCAAAGGTCATTAAATAGTTTTTAATTTCATTTATTTTAGACAAATATAAATCAAATTCTAATTCATTTTCTATAACATTCTTTAAATTTATCATTCATTCCTCCATTTGTATATTATTTTATCTAGTCTTTGTCATCACTAAAGATATATTTTTATTTAGAAAATCATCCATGATAGAATCAGCTGAATGTTTTACTTCATTAATTGTTAAACCACTTGTATCAATTACTCTATAAAAATGGGAATTATTTTCAACAAACTCTATCATTCTTGAAAAGCCATCATCATATTTTTCATCATCAAACAAATCTGGATCAGTTTCATCCCTGTGCTTAATTCTTTGCATTCTTGTTTCAGTATCAGCATAAAGTATTATCGTTAAATCAGGTTTACCTATTATATCAAACAAGGCTCTATAAATCGCTTGACAAGAATCATCACTATTCCAGTAGTAGTTAGAAACAAAATGTCTATCGATTATTATATCATGACCTGCAAAATTTCTAACTGCCATAATATTACCTAATCCAAAAAACCATGTCTTTATTATATTATCATCATAATCATAAATTAAATTAAGTAATCGGTCTAATTCTGGTGTTATTTTTTCATTTTCTTTTCCAAAAAGATATTTTATAGGTTTATCAATAAAAGCAAAACCATATTTTTCTGAAAGATGTTTAGCAATCGTCGTCTTACCTACTCCATCCATACCTTCAATCGCTATTACCATTTTATTCTTCCCTACTTTTTATCAAAAGAATAGGTTTCTCTATATTCATTATTGTACCAGTTAATATTCTACCATTAACTGAGTATGAAAAAGCAGCATTTGGTTCTTTTTGATAAATAGCCTGTCCCATTGGACTATTTAAGGTTATTTCCTTAATTTCATCGCCATTATCAGATAAAGTTGAAACTAATTTTACAATCATATTTCTAACACCATATTCTGTATTAAGCTCAATACTTACAATATCATTTAATTCTACACCTAAAGAATTGCCAACTTCTACTATTTCTGCCTCAGCCAATAATTTATATCTATTAGAAATTTCTCTCATAAGCATTCTTTCCTCATTCTCTGCTTGTTCAAATGTAAAATTATCATGCCATACATTTCCTTCATGAACTGCAACTTCACCTTTAAATCTTCTTAATTTTGATAATTTTTCTTCTAATTCTGCAATATCTGCTAAATAATTTTCATACCCAGCTGCATCTAAAACTAATTTTGCCATATATACCACTTCTTATTTGGCTATAATATATCATTAGTTAAAATAAGTCAAACTAATTAATATATTACAATTTTTTCTTGATTATAACTCTATTTAATTCATCATTAACATTATACTCATATTCTTTTCCTATTTCCGCCTTATATAAAATTTTTCCTAAAGGGGAATTTAAGGTCACGGCATTTTTTTCACTGGATCCATCATCTAATATAAGAAGCAATTCCTCACTATCACCATCAAAATACATTATTGTTACCAAAACCTTATCACCTATATTAATTAAATTATTATTAAGATTTTCTCTCTTTATAATAACAGTATTATTTAATCATCCTGCATATTTTCTAAACGGGATAATAGCCCTTCTTCTTGTAAATCTAATTGTTCATAAGTAAAATTGTCATGCCATGTATCGCCTGATCCATCATAAGCTGCTTCAATTTTATTTCTGGAGGTTTGTTTTAATTTTTGCTTTATTCTATTAAACTCTTTCAGTTTTTTATCATAACCTTCTTGTGTCATTATTAATCTTCCCATATAATCACCTCGATTTTTCATTTTTACTATACTATAAAAGTGAAAAACATTCAATTGTCCATAATTAATATACCTCCTTTTATTGAAAAGTATAAAAAATTAATATATAATTACTAGTAGATAGGAGTTAACAGTATGTGGAAAAGATCTGAACTAAAATCTTCAGCAAGAAAAAAAATATCTAAAAACTATTTGCTTTGTATAGCTGTTTGTTTCTTACTTGGATTTCTAACTTATGAGTACACAGGTTCATTTACCATAACACAATCTTATAACGCTGAGGTTGTTATTGATGAAAATGTGGTGAATCACTCAGAAAATAAAACTAATTTAGAAATTATTAATTTAAATGATGGAACGGTAACAGATCAACTTGTAGATATAGTTTCAGAATCACAATCTTTTTTATTTAAACTAATTGGCTCAATAGAAAGATTTTTCGAAAATCACTATTATTTAGCATTCGGATTACTACTAGCATTTTGTTTAGAAATAGCTTATAAATTCCTATTTGCCTACCCTTTTATTGTAGGTAGCCGAAAGTTTTTTATTGAAAATCATTCTAAAAGCAAAGTAAAATTAAAAACACTTTTATTCGCATTCCAAAAAGGAAACTACTATGATAATGTTGTTGTAACAATGATATTTAGATATATTTATTTAGTTCTATGGACCTTTACAATTATTGGTCTTCCAATAAAATATTATGAATATCGTATGATTCCATACATATTAGCTGATAATCCTGAATTGGACCGAAAAGAAATATTTAAACGTTCAAAAGAAATGATGTATGGTAATAAGTGGAGAGCATTCGTTTTAGATTTATCATTTATTGGATGGAATATACTAGATGCATTAACATTAGGTATTACTGGAATTTTATATTCTAATCCATACCATCTAGCAACGTTTACAGAATTATATATTAAACTTAAAAACAAAAAAGAAAACACAAGCATTTAGCCTGTGTTTTTTTCTGTTATATTTATTCCTGCACTTACGTTTGGATGAAACCTAGAATACACTTCATCTGCGATAAACAGTAATGAAAGAATTATTGTAAAAATAATAAGTGGTAGTCGTTTTATTTTATCAAAGTATTTTTTTAAAAATGGTGCCGCATAATAAATTACTAAACAGCCCCCAATACCAAATATAATAGAACCTTCTAAGCAAATTCTTCCATCTAAATTTAAAAGAAATCCACTATAATCCCACCATCTAAGTCCAGTTGCCTTTTCTAAAAAATAGCTTGTAAAATATTCTAGTATTGAACAAACTATCATAGATAAAAAGAATGTTAATACTGGTTTTTTATAAAATCGTCTAAATAAAATTAAGACTAAAACTCCGCCTGCTCCATAAATTGGAAGCCAAGGACCAAACAATGTTCCTTTTTTTACAAGTTCACCACTTTGAACTAGACAAAGACCTACTTCCCAAATCCAGCCAATAAATGAAAAAGCAAAAAAGAATAAAATATAATTCAAAATAGTGTATTTTACATTACTATTTTGAAGCCTTTTCTCCTTTTCCAATTTTACCACTCACTTCCTACCTATATTATAGCAATAAACTTTAAAAATGCCAATAAAAAAAGACGTTACCGCCTTTTTAATTAAATTTGTTTAAATAGTTTTTTTCTGTTAGCAAGCATAATTCCTGCTGCTCCACCACCAAGTAAAATGAATCCTACTGTGAATGGTAATCCGAACCCTGTTTTAGGATTTGAAGCACATAATTTTTCATATTCTGCTTTTGTTAATTCTTCTCCCTCAGGTCCATAGTATTTTCCATCTTCTACTTTACATGTTGGATGACATTCTTTATTATACTCTTCTTCTGTAACTTCTTTACCTTCTTTATTGTAATACTTTCCATTGTCAAATACACATACTTTTGGTCCACATTCTTCATTATAAGTTTTTTCATCTACTTCTTTTCCTGAAAGACCATAATGTTTACCATCTACTATTTTACAAATTTTAGGTAAGCATTCATCTTCGTAAACTTCTTTTGTTACTTTGTTTCCATCTTTACCATAATATGTATTTCCATCTACTTCACAAAATTTTCTTATAACAGGACAGTCAACTTCAGCCCTTAAAGAATTTGTTGGTTGATCATAAAGATAAATTTTACTTTCATTGCCAGTACTAGTTTTTACCCATATAACTGCTGCATCTGATTGAGAATAACCAGTAGAATCAAACGCTACAGTTCCACTTGTCATATCTTTCCAATTACTTTCATTTATTGGAGCAATTTTAGCTACTTCATTATTAAATTCTGCATATTTAGCACTGTATTTATTTTCCTCTACATCATATTTTGCTTTAGCTGCTTCATATTCATTATACGCATTTAGTGCTTCTTGTCTTGCAAGCTTTGTTGCATCAGAGTTTGGATCTTTTGCTTGTTCTGCTTTTAATTTCTCATTAGCATCGCTATGTTTTTGTCTTGCATTATTTGCTTTAACTCTAGCCGCCTCTAAATCTTTATGCATTTCTTTAATTTCATTAACGATTCCCTTAAGATGCGCTTCCACCTTATGATATGGTTCGTAATCAACATGCACCCATTGATATTTAAGCCCACTTGAATATGGTGAAACCGTAATATTTCCATTGCTTGAATTTTCTGAAAAACTTAGACTTATTGCACTTGCCCCTGTCATACTGAATATCATTGCAATAAAGGCTATACATAACATTTTTAGCTTCTTCATAATATACCTTCTTTCTACTATAAATATTACCAGATGACACTTATAATGTAAATGTTATTAATTGTAAGTTTTCAAAACTTGACAAATATAATGTCAAGGATTTTCTTTACTTATATAACATGGGTGTGCTATTATATTTATAGCATGGATAATGGAGGGCGCTTTTATGCATAAAATACTTATAAAAGTTACAAAAAACGATTTATGTTTTAGTACATATAACAAAGAAACAGATAATGCTAATCTTAATAATACCAACATAATTAATACTAAAAACATAATCTTTACAGATGAGTATATAATTGAAAATATGGAATTAGTATCAGCATTTTTAAATGTTGTTATTTTAAAAAATAATGTAACTAATATAGTTGTAAAAGATATAAAACTAACAAAACTAGTCCTTCACCTTACTAATTATCTCCCTAATTTAACCAAGTTACATATTACTAGTGATGAAAATATTACTAGTGATTTGGCAGAAATGATTTACAGTTCAAAATATTTAAATCATTTAAATTGTTTCAATATTTCTAATTTTATGTTTGAAAAATTAAACAAAAAACTAACTGTGGAAGTAAGAAGTGAATTATTATTTATAAGCAATTTTATGAAAGCTAATAATATTGCTACCTACTCTGATATTTATTATAAGAAAAATATTATAATTAATACATTTGATAAAAATGATTTAATTGATTTTGAAACATTTTTAAAAGTAAATAAAAAATTAAAATCAATTGATGTCAAAAATTATAATGATAAAGATATTCATAACATTATCGAATGTTTAATTAAAAATGGCAAGAAGAACATCAAAGTAAATATATATGAGGAAAATGAAAACATTTCTAAATCCATTGATTACTTAAAGAAAATTCAAAGTATAATAAAAGAGAAAAAAATCAAAATTAAAATAATATATTCAGATGAATATAAGGAAAAATATTTTTTAAAACAAATTAATTTAAATCTCTTAACAACTTCTCTATTTATAATGATTACGCTAATTATTGGAATAATTATAATTTATAAATTTTTTGACTTTAAAGCTAATGATGAAATTAAACAAGTTCAAGAAAAAATTGAAAAAATTGACAAGGAACCTATTCCTGTTGCTAAAACAGAAATTAAAAAAGAAGAAAATGAATATAATAAAAAATACAGCAAAATTTTAAGTGAGCTAAAAAAAATAAATAATGAAACTATTGGGTGGTTAAAAGTAAATAATACCAATGTAGATTATCCAGTTGTAAAACATAATGATAATAGTTATTATTTAAACCATAGTTTTTCTAAAAAAGCGAATCAAAATGGATGGTTATTTGCTGATTATCGAAATAAAATAAATCCACTTGATAATAATACTATTATTTATGGACATAATGATGGTAATATTATGTTTGGTTCACTTAAAAAGGTATTAAACAAAAGTTGGTATACTAATTCTAGCAACCATACAATAACATTTGATACTGGTAGTGGATCATCAAAATGGAAAATATTTTCCATTTATACAACACCAGTTACTAATGATTATTTAGTAGTTAATTTTAAACATCAAAATAATTATAATGATTTCTTACAAACAATAAAACAAAAAAGTATTTACAACTTCAATACAGATATAAATTCGAATGATAAAATTCTAACATTGTCTACTTGTTATAACAATTCTGATAATAGACTAGTAGTACATGCAAAAAAAATCGCTTAGTTATAAGCGTTTTTTTATGAAATTCTTTTATACATATATACTGTAATGGGAGAAATAGACACAAAAAAAGAGAAATAATTTTCTCTTTTTACTAGAATATTTATAGGGAATGTGTTATAGTTTAATTAGTGGAGATATTGAAACATATCAATGTCTACCCAATTTTCATTGTGAAAGACATTAAAACAATTACTAGTTTTGATGTCTTTTTTTATCTAATTAATTCCTTGCGGAAATAAAATCAATAAAATGATGATTATAACAAGCAATATTACTAAGTAATCTTTCTTATTCATAATATCAAACCCCTTTCTAACTTTTGGTTATGAGAGGTAGACATCGATAGAGATTTCAATTTCTCCAATATGCACTATATATTACTTTTAATATTAATACAAATGACCAATTTGGTATTTTCGCCTAGCTATTTTGCCATTTTCATATAATTAAATAACATTGAAACCTATTTTTTTATACTCCAATTTAGAAAATTAGTATATTTACAAAAAAAGAACAGATTACTCTATTCTTTTTTTTCTTCCTTACTCTCTAATTTAATAATAACTTTTCCGTTGACATTCTTACCAGCTTCAACGCTTTGATTAGTGACATAGCCATAACCTTCTATTTCATAATCATAACCTAAAGTTTTCATTAAATAAATTGCCTCAGATCTTGAATACCCAATTAAATTTGGCATTTTTTTAGAGTTATCATTAGTAATTAAAAATACCTTGTCATATGATAAAACTGTTTCTCCTTTAGCAGGATATTGATTAATTATTTTTTCACCATTACCTATAACTACTGTATTAATTTTACTATTAGCAAGTTCTAATTTAACATTTTCTGTTTTTTTATTAATATAAGAATCTAATTTAATAGATTTCATACTATCTTTATTTGTAATAGAAGTAAACATTTTTTTATATTTAGAAATGTTTTTTATAAGTTCTACAATAGGTTCTGATAAAACCGTTGTAGCACCTACATTTGGTCTTTTAACAGCAGCATATATAATAATTTCTGGATCATCTTTAGGATACATTCCTGCGAATGAATAAACATAAGCATTGCTTCCTTTTAAATACCCACCATTCCTACTATCATATATTTGCGCGGTTCCTGTTTTCCCAATAATTTCAAAACCATCTATTTTATATCTTCTACCCGTTGCTTGTGGATCGTCACTATTGATAACATTATACATTAAATCTTTCATCTTCGATATAGTCTCTTTGCTTGCTAACTGTTCAGAAAGTTCAACTTTTCTCTTGTATGTTGTTTTACCTGTATTTGGATCTACAACTTTTGAAACAACATGTGGCGTTAAAGCCTTACCATTATTAGCAAGCATACTTAACGCTTTTAAATGCTGAATTGGTGTGGTTTGAATACCTTGTCCAAATCCAGCATTCGCAACTTCAACAGGATACTTAAATCCTAATTTCCCACTAAGTTCTCTTGCCATATCAACGCCAGTAGCTTTTCCAAAACCATATTTTTCAAAACAATTTTTTAAATCTTCTCTACCAATAAATGATTGAAGCATATAAGAAATACCTACATTACTTGAATACTCAAACCCTTTATCATATGTTACTGTTCCCCATCCAGTATTATTCCAATCCTTAATTGTAGCATCTTCCACTTTAATAGATCCTGACTTGAAAGTATTTGTTCCATTATAAGTTCCTTTTTCTAATGCACACATATATGTATAAATTTTCATTGTACTTCCTGGTTCAAACGCGTTTGAAACTAATGGATTTTCGTAATTCGTAATATTTCTTTTATTTGGATCAAATGATGGTGTTGAAGATGAAGCTAAAATGTCTCCTGTTTTAGCGTCCATAACAGAAATAATTGACCAATCTGGTTTATATTTTTCTTCAATTGTTTTAACTGCTGTTTCTGTAAACCTTTGAATAGAAGCATCTAAAGTTAAATATATATTACTTCCATCAACTGCATCTATTCTTGTTTCTTTTGTATCTGGAATTTTATAACCAAACCTATCTCTTTGATAAGATAAATAACCATCTGTACCTTTTAACTTTTTATCAAATTTAGCTTCTATTCCGAGTTCACCATCAATGGTAGTTGTAATACTTCCATCTTCTTCTTTTTTCTCATTTGTTTTAGCATACCCTAAAATATAAGAAGCAAAATCTCCATTTGGATAATATCTTTTATAACTCTCTTCAAAATCAATTCCTGGTAAATTTAATTCTTCTACCTCACCTTTTTTTAATTCAGTTAAATCTTTTCCCATTGTACCAAGCTCAACTTGATATCTTTTTTTATCTTTACCCTTTTGTAAAATATCAATTATTTTATTTTTATCTGCATCTAATATAGGTGCGAGTGCTTCAGCAGTTGCTTCTATATCTTCCACATGATTTAATTGTTTTTTTGTACTTCTTTTTTCATCTAAATATGCAATTATTGTATATGAAGTTACATTATTAGCTAAAATATTTCCCTCAGTATCATAAATAGTACCTCTTTTAGCTTGAAGAATTTTAGCAACGGTGTTACGATTGGCAGCAAACTCTTGGATATTGTGACCATTTACAGTAGTCGAAAGAGCTAGATAACAATATCTAGCAAATAAAATTCCAAATATTAGAAAAAAAACAAAAAAGAGTCTTTTAGGAGTTTTCCATGTGCTACTTTTTCGTTTCCCATTTTTCACATTAACACCTTCTTTAATCGTCTATTACGATGATATTATCATTATTATACGCTAATCCCATCTCTTTGACAACACTGTTAACATTTTCAAAAGAAGTAAGTTCATTAACTTTCATAGTTAAACTTTCATTTTTCTTTTCTTGAGCATCAATATTATATTTCACTTGTTCAATACTCATTTTAAGTTCACTTACAGAAGCTTCGCAGAAAATTTTAAATCCCACCATAAAAACAAATGCTAAAGCACCATAAAAAATTAATAATCTTTCACCTTTAGTAAATCTGCTTTTCTTCTTCTTTTTAACCATGTCTATCTTCTTCTTTCTATGACTCTAAGTCTTGCACTCCTTGATCTTGCATTATTTTCTATTTCCTCATCAGTTGGTGCAATATTAGCTATTATTTTGTATTTAGGCTCATACTCTTCTGGAAGAATTGGTAAATCTTTAAACTCTTTTGGAACAGTACTAACTTCCTTAAATATTTTTTTACATAATTTATCTTCTAATGAATGAAAAGTTATAACACAAATTCTGCCACCTATATTTATTTTAGATAAGGCATCTTTAAGCGCTATTTCAAATACCTCTAATTCATTATTAACTTCTATTCTTATCGCTTGAAATACTTTACGTGCTGGGTGTTTTTCACGTCTATATTTCATAGGAACATTGGCTTTAATAATTTCAGTAAGTTCTAAAGTTGTTTCAATATTCTTTTCTTCTCTGGCTTTAACAATACCTTTAGCAATACTTACTGCAAACTTTTCTTCTCCATATTCTCTAAAGATTCTAATTAGATCATTTAATGGATATTCATTTACAACATTAAATGCTGATAATGGATTATTTTCGTTCATTCGCATATCTAAATTAGCATCTTTGTGAAAACTAAAGCCCCTTTCAGCTTCGTCTAATTGTGGTGATGAAACACCTAAATCAAAAAGTATCCCATCTGCTTTTTCAATATGTTTGTTTAAGTTTACAAAATTATCATTGATTATTTTGTAGTTTTTTCCGATTGTATCTAATTTTTTTCTTGCTTCTTCTATGGCTCTTTGATCTTGATCAAAGGCATACAAAAAACCATCTGGAATTCTTTTTAATATTTCACTGCTGTGACCACCATAACCAAGTGTGCAATCCACAACTACACTATTTGGTTTTAGGTTTAAATATTCGATGCTTTCATTAAGCAAAACACTAATATGCATAAATCCCCCTAAAAATTGGAAAACAAATTATCGGCCATGTCTGAAAAGTTTTCTTCATTTTGAGTCATGAATTCTTCCCATCTTTCTTTTGACCAAATTTCTAATCGTTCATTTACTCCAATAATGACACAATCTTTTTTTAGCCCAGCATATGATGCAAGTGGCGTGCTTATATTAATTCTTCCTTGTTTATCAAATTCTGCATTAACTGCTCCTGATAAAAAGAATCTCATAAAATTACGGGCGTCTTTTACATTGGGTAATTCTTTATATTTGTTTACAATATTTTCCCATTCATTTTTAGGATAAATAAACAAACATCCATCTAGACCTCTTGTAACGATAAATGATTCTCCAAGATCATATCTTAATTTTGATGGAATTATAATTCGTCCCTTTTCATCAATCGAATGGTGGTATTCACCCATGAACATAATATCACCCACTTTTCACCACAATTAAACACTAGACACCACTATTTTACCCTAAGGCAATATAAAAGTAAATAGATTTATATTATATTTTTTTATTTTTAAAAGAATTTTACACAAAAAAATAGGGCTTGCCCTATTTTATCTAGTTAGTGAATCGTCAAAACCATTAGAACTATTAAATCTACCTACTTCTTCATATTGTTTATCATTAAATTCTTTGAAGGAATTTGTTTTCTCTAACTTTCTTCTAATAATTTCTCTAAGATCTTCTTCCATAATATTTCCATAATTAAATCTTGTTTTCAAATTATCTATACTTCCATTATGTTCTGTTATTGTTCCATCAGTAAGAACATTTAAACAAGGTGCTACAAACATCATGTCATCATCTTCATAATAATAACTATGATAGTTATCAACTTCATCTAAAGCCTCTTCAAGATTTTCTGCTTTTCCTGATTTAAATAGTCCTGATCCACCTCTAACATCAAGAAAATGGTTTGAACTTTCTAACCTTTGCATATTTTCTGTATAAAATCTAGCCAATGATGGGACTTTACAAACTTCATCATAAAAATATTCCTGATGATAATCATCAACCGACCAAATAAGTCCCACATTTTGTGTTGGTCTAATTCCGAAGTCATCCATAAAATCCTTATATTTACTTCTGCATAATTCAATATATTCAGAAAATTCATCAAAAACTTTTTCGGCTTCTTCTGTATATAAACTACCATTAGTGGTTATTCTGAGTTTAAATACTACTATACGTCTTTCTTTCATTATTCTTAGTGTTTCTCTCATTGTTTCAAGACTCATTAAAGATTCGCCGCCAATAAACCTTAATACTCCTATCATTAAAATGTTTTCAAATAGTTTTTCTAAAACTTCCGTAGAAATTCTTTCGTGTGTTGTTTCTCCAAGCATACAGTGATTGCATCTAAAGTTGCATTCTAATGTATTAAATATATTAAGATTATCAATATAAAGTTTTTTCTCCATCATTATCACCCCAAAATAACGACTCATATTATAACAATAACAAAAAAGAAGTCAAACTGACCTCTCATTTTTTAATAATATAAATGTGAACCGATTAAAATAGCAAGCAAGATATAAAGTACTAATATTACTAATTGCCCACCATTTGAACATGTGGTTCCGCAGCCATTATTTGTGTGGCCACATTGGTTATTGCAAGCCATAAATACCTCCTTCTAGCTTAAATATAAGCTCCAAGTATGATTATTAAAAGAATAAATAATACTAAAACGATAGCAGCAGCGCTTACTCCTGTATTACACATAAAAATCATCCTCCTTTTTGTCTTTTCACATTATTTTATGGCAAAAACCAAAATGCGTGCATACTTAACCCTAAAAATATTTCAAAAATATTGTTTTTTATAGTTAAATTTGATATCATTAGTATGTAAGAAATATGCGAAACCCGCATATTTTTATAAAGATATGGGAAAGGAAGAATAACATGAAAAACAAATTGTTAATTGTAGGTACAGTTGTAGTTTCTTTAGCACTTACAGGATGTGCTGGAAAAACAACTTTAAAAAATGGTGAGGAAGTAGTAGCGTCTATAGATGGAAAAGATTTTACTGCTGAACAATTATATGAAAAAATGGTCGCACAAAATGGTTCTAACACTTTAGTAAATATGATCGATGAATATATCTTAAATAAAGAATATGAAACTGATGATGATGCAAAAACTTATGCTGACTCAAATATTGAATCATATAAATCATCATATGAAAGCTATGGACAAGATTTTGAACAAGCCTTAAAAGATGCTGGTTATGCTAATGAAGATGAATTTAAAGAATCTTTAATCTTAGAATATAAGAAAAAATTAGTTACTGAAGCTTATGTTAAAGATCAAATAACTAATGATGAAATCGAAAGTTATTACAACGATAATGTTTATGGTGATATTGAAGCAAAACACATTTTAATAACTCCAGAACATAATGACAATATGACTGATGATGAAATCAAAGAAGCTGAAGCTAAAGCAAAAGATGAAGCTGAAGATCTTATCAAAAAAATAAAAAATGGTGAAGATTTTGAAAAATTAGCTAAAGAGTATTCTGATGATAAAGGAACTGCTTCTAAAGGTGGTAAATTAACTGTTACTTATGGTGACGTTGTAGATGAATTCTGGGATGCCACTTATAAGTTAAAAGACGGTAAATATACTACAGAACCAGTAAAATCTGAATATGGATATCATATTATTTTCCGTGAAAGTCAAAAAGATAAACCAAAACTTTCTGAAGTTAAAGAAGATGTAATTGAAAAAATAGTTGATAAAAAAATCGAATCTGATACTAGTTTACAAAATAAAGCTATGATTGCTAAACGTAAAGAATATAAATTAGAAATCAATGATAAAGATATGAAAAAATCTTACAATAAAACAGTTGAAAATATAGAAAAAAGTTCTAATAAATAGAACTTTTTTTATTTATATAATTATTTATTTCTTCTGTTTTAAATCCTCTACTATATAATTTTTGTTTAAGTTTATTAATTAATTCATTACCTTCATACTTTGAAGAAAGTTTATTATAAATTTTATCCATTTCTTTTTCTATGTCACAATTATTGAAATCAAAATAATTCATTCTTGAATTAATAAATGATTTATCATAACCTAGATTAAATAAATAATTAGAAATTTTTTGTTTCAATATGAAAGAACTATCTTTTCTATTAGCCGCTATTTTTTTCGCAATTATCTTATCAACCTTTTCTTCCATATTTTCATCTTTTATTTGTTCGAGTTCCCTATTAATAATCTCTTCATCGATATTGTGATTTAGTAATTCTTTTTTTATCTTACCCTTGCCTTCATTTGATAAATGAATCTTATCAGAAATAAAAGCTTTAGTAAATCTTTCATCATTAATAAACCCTTTTTCTTTTAATGAAGCAATTATTGTATGATAGTTTTCAACATTATTTTTCTTTAAATACTTTTCTATTTCATATGAGCTCCTAAGCCTTCTATCAATTAACTTTAAAACTTTATTATATGCATCATAGTAACTATTATCTAAATGAATTTTACTTATCATATTTAAATCTAATTCTTTATTAAATAAAAGATTATATTTTATAATCACTTCATCAAATGTATTAATGACAGTTCCATCATCTAAATAAAGTTTATATCTAGAACCATTTTTTTTGATTTTATCTATTTTCATAAGTTCACCCTATAAACATTATATTACGAACAGATGTTTTTGTAAAGCCGTTTACTTGCTTCATTTATAAATTCTTTAAATAAACTTATATTTTCCTCCTCCAGTTCTGGATGGAATTGAACCCCTATCATCCATATATTTCCTTTATATTCAATTGCTTCAATTGTTCCATCATAAGCTTTACCAACTATTTTAAAATTGTTGAAATTATCTAATACAGCATTATTATGGATTGAAGGTACATATAATTTGTTTTTATTGTAAATATTTTTTAATTTTGAATCTTCTAATAAAACAGTATGTTTAGATTTGTTTACTAAACTAAAGTAAAATGGATCAATATTATTATGGTTTTTTACTCTTTTGGTAAATTCCCTTTCATATTCTGGCTTATAAAATTTCTCAATCTCATCATAACTTAAATTATCTATTTTATTTATTATCCACTCATAACCAGCCATTACTTGCATACCTAAACAAATTCCTAAAACAGGAATTTTATTTTTAATAGCATAATTAATGACATTTATATGGTATGAAGATACATGTGGACCACCTGTAATTAAAATCCCATCACATAAAAGTAATGACAAAGTATTAAACTTTCCCTCTGGGAAAAACATTCCGATTGGAATTCCACCTGCTTCTAAAACTCTTTTTGAATAATTATCTACAACTTTACTATATGTCATATATGGTCTATCATCATTAACTATTCTTGGAGCGACTATTCCTATAATAGGCTTACGCATATATATCACCTAATAAAATGATATTAAAAAAAGCCGAAAAAATTCGGCTAGAGTTAATACAGACAACTAGTTAAGTATATAAAGTAAATAGTAGATATAAAAATTACATTAAAATAATTGTATGTTTATGAGAAATTTATCTGCTTAACTCAAATAAATTATATACTACATTAGAGTGTAGTGTCAAGTTCTAATTATGCAATTATATATGGATCTGTAGCTGATCCAGTTCCTGTAATGGATATATTAGAATTAAGATATAATACTGGTACAACACCTTGTTCTATATTAGCACTAATATAATATACATTACCATTAGGTGCAACAATGTTTATTATTTCATTTGTTGCAGCAAACGGATTGATTAACCAACATTGGCCTAAAATATTAGCCATCCAGTTTTGACTTGCTAAAGAAGCACTACATGTAAGAATTGGTTCATCACAATTACCTGCTGAACTTGCATTCATATACTCACTAATAGAAGCTAAAGCAATTTTATTATTTGATGTTGTAAGTTTTTCCTTAGAAATAGCATCTGATAATACTACATTTTGTGGATTAACACTACCTATATTAAAAGTACCTGCTGTAATTTGATTTTGCGCCTCATTGCTTAAACTTGAATAGTAAGTATTGTTCAAATATGTATTTAAACTTGCTGGAGCACTCCATACCTTAGATCCAGATTCATTCCATGGCTTATTTCCTACATTACTAGATCTTATTATTTTTATTGTATCGTTTTTTTCTACTGAAACTATTTTCCAATTTTCGTTATTAAATTTAATATTATTTTTAGGATTAGAACCTTTATATATATATCTACCAGATTCATAAGAATCTTCATATAGACCATCATCACCATTAGCTTTCGCTCTTAAAATATCTGCTGTTTTATTTTCTGTTGGTGGAACAATTATTTCTCCAGGGTCTACAGTTCCTTCGCCTTGTTCATAAAATAAAGTTAAATCATATGAAGCATTTAATTCTGTAGGTTGTTCAGTAACATTAATATCATAATCAATTCGAACCTTAAACTGTACTGTTGACTCAGATTTTAAACTTTGTCCTGTTTTAATTCCAGACAAAGAAAACTTAATAGCTGATTCATTTTCAACAGCGTTTTCTGGATCTGGATCAATTGATTTTAAATAGGCATCAATGTTTCCATCATTAACAACAGTAACTATATATTCTGCATAATCTCCAGGTAAATATAATTTTGTATTAAAAGTTGCTGTTGTATCTGTATAAGTTGGCGCTTCTGCATTAATTGCATGACCACCTAAAGTTGTTGATTCTATATTTGTTATTTTTACACTAAAATTTTCATTAATATTATAATTTGCCTTTAATTTAAGCTGCTCTGTATATGCTGCATACCCTATAACCAAAAACAAAAGTATAGCAAAACTGCAAAGCCCAATTAATGTTCTTTTCCTTTTTATCCTATTCACTTTTTTCACCTACTATCTTATAAAAACTAGTCCTCTTTTTTCATATGAATTAAACCTTGAGCAATTTCTTCTAATGCTCTTCCAATATCTTTACTAGATTTATACTCGTTTTCTTTCATTTGATAATGACCAGTGTTTTTCATTTCGTCAGCCCTTTTAGCTACAACATTTACTAATAAATATTTTGATCCTACTAAAGTTAGTAATTTATCAATTGAAGGATATATCATATTATCACCTCTCCTATTTTGATAATATAATAACTTTAGTATAATATGCAACCGAAACGTCATAATTTTACATTATTTAACATTTTTTCGAAGTCCCTCTAAAACACAAAACATAGCCCAAGTATCTTGTTTGCAGTATTCAACTAACTTTTTATATTTATGTTCATAATCCTTTGGATTTAACTTAGGAAATTTAGCATATGCGACTAACGCTTCTATTCCATTACCTATTTCCATACCATTATAAGTAAGATCAGAAAATAATGGTAAAACTTTTTTTATTGAAAAAGAACCTGTCATTTTATAATCGTAGTAATTAAACATTTTAGCTTCCTCTTTTGAATATCCAAGTTCTTCATATAAACTACTTTTTGTTTTAACTACGTTCATTAAATCAAAAACCATATCTCTTATTTTTAATAATTTTTTACTGTATTCTGGAAAAATATATGCTAATTCTTTTAATCTAGTTTTTTCAAAAGACTCATTATAAACTAAAACAGTTCCCTCATTACCAATTGAATCACACATTTTTTTAATAAGCTCTTCTCTTCTATCTTCATGATCAATTGCTAAATACTCATAGTGATCTTTTTCCTTATCACATTCTCCTTGTTTTCTCTCAATGTGCAATGAAAATTGGAATACTGATTGTGTATAGCATTTTTCTCCTCTATATCTTGGAAGCGGACAAGGAAATGTTTCAAAATCCAAATGATAAATTGGATATTTTATTTCATTAATACCATCTTTTATCTTTTGGTTATTAGAATATGGTTCCTTTGTATCATAGGCTCTTCTTTGAATCAAATGTTTTTCCTTTGTTAAAAACGACTCTGGAATATCTAACATATCGACATAACCATCATTAATCAAATCATATCTTTCTCTTTTCACTCCATCTTGACCTTTAAAACCTAAATGACTTTCAAAATAATTTAATATTGAATTAGTTGAAGGAATAAAATTCCAACAAATTTTAGAGTATTTACATTTTGTTGTTTTTTTATTTTCACAATATTCACCAATTGGTACTTTATCACCTTTTAGTTCATTTAAATATCTCTCTACTTTTTTTCTATCAATTTCTATCATATCAAGCATTTGGCCTGTAACACTTGTCAAATCTATAAAGCTTACTATTTCATTGCCATTTTCATCAGTATCATAAACGGGTTCCCCGCGATCGTAAGTCCCATCAAAAACATACTCACTATTTAAAACTGCTAAATAATATTTTATTTTACCTATTTTATCTTCACCATTATTTTGTTTTAAATCATTTTCAATAATATATCTTTGTACTGCTAAATCATAAACATAATGTCCTGGGCCTGTTAATTTATTATATAATTTTTCTTTTTGTAAATTATATTTGTCTATAGGCATATGGTCTTCTATGTTAATATTTAAATCCTCAAGTAAATAGTAAATGCCATCATCATTTTTTTCGAAAATAGATTTTTTTTCGCCTTTAATACTTACCCCCATATCTAAATATTTTTTAGTCGTTGTAGCTTTTACTTCTATAATATTAAAAGCATCTTCAGTTTCATTATAAATATCTACATAACATAAATATCTGATACCATTTATTTTAAAATCGAAGCTTTCTTGTTTTTGTGTTGTTTTAGAAAATTTAAACTTACCCTTAAAAAATTTAGGAGCTATATGTCCCGCTAAAATTTCTACCATATTATAGTATGGAAGCATTACTTCTAAATGTTCATTTTTAGTATCGATTAAATCATTTCCATCGCCATCAAACATTGATCCTAACAACTCTCTAAGTTGTTGTTCCTCTTCTTCTTTTTTGTATTCTTCAAAGGAAATTAAACTATCCAGCTTTTCTTTTTTTACATCATCTAATGCCACATATCTTGGGCATCTAGAATAATTAATAAAATTCGTTTTTGTTATTGCCATACTACCACCTATTAAAATTATAACACAAAAAAAGAATCATAAGATTCTTATATTAAGTTATTTTAATTTTCTAGAAATTAATTCAGAAGTTCTAATTGGATCTTCATAAAGTTTATTATAAACATTCTTTTGAGCTTTAAGTGCGGATAGTATTTCTAAATCTTTCTTTGCTACTTTTACGGTATATTCAGAGTTTTCACTTACAGCAGTTATTTCCTTACCAAGTGCGTCGTCTGCACTTATTCCTAAAGCATCAACTAACTTTTCAAAATTTTCAAGACTAGGTGTTCTAGTATTGCTTTCATACCAACAAATAGTTACTTTTGATACACCAATTAAATCGCCAAGTTGCTCTTGAGATAAACCTTTTGACAATCTAGCTTCTTTAATTCTTTGTCCAAGCATCTAAAACACCTCCCTTTCTATCGCAAATTATATCAAGGAAAAGATACAAATTGTCCCGAATTAACTCGTAGTTACCTTTTTTCTTGATTTAAGAGGTATTGTCATATATAATGGTTTGGGGGGATTCTATGAATAAGCTTAAAAATGTAAGGATTGAAAACAATCTGACGTACCAAGAAATGGCAATAAAATTGGGGCTTTGTAAATCTTACTATTGGCAATTAGAAAACAAAAAAAGAAACCTTAGTTATGCTATGGCTGTAAAAATTGCCAAAATATTTAATTTAAAGCCTGATGATTTATTTTATGATGAATTTAAAAGCAAGAACAATTAGTTCTTGCTTTTGCTTGAAAGAAATGTAACTTTTTCAGCAACGACTTCAGTAAAATATTGCATCCCTTGTTCATTTTCATAACTACCAGATTGTAATCTTCCCTTGAGTCCAACAAGATCGCCTTTTTTGCAATATTCAGCAGTACTTTCAGCTACGCCTTTCCACAACTTACAGTTTATGAAATCTGTATCATATTGTCCATCTACATTTTTATATGAACGAGGTACCGCTAGTGTTAATCTAGTCATTTTATTACCATTTTCTGTTTCATATAACTCTGGATCTCTTGTTAATCTTCCTACCAATACTGTTTGATTTAGCATTTTTCCTCCTTTCCAGTAAAATAATATACTGATATAAATCACTTACAGCAAATGATGAATTTGTTAAATTATATATTATTTATATAGTGAATTTACTATTTTCATTAATCGAAAATGGCGAATTGAAATGAAAAATAGTATCAAAAAAAGAAAGTTAGACAATTTTCAACTTTCTTTATTTACACTTTATATTAGCTTTTGTTTTAATAATTTCACCAATTTCATCTACATATATATCAACATTTGTATCTGTTTTATCACATTTTTTGAAATAATCCAAATCGTATTTATCTACACTTTCTAACATTTGTAGATTTACAACATACCCTGCAGCCAGATTGGCACTTTTCATATTTTCATTATAGTATTCACTAGCATATTTTTCTAGGTTTTTACTATTATTTGAATAGTCTATTTTGCTTTTAATAAAAAGCCCTATTAAAATAATAACCAATACTATCGCACATATAATCATAAGTTTTCTGATTTTTTGTTTATCATCATTTCCATACACATCATTTTGCATTTCTTCTAATTTTTCATCAAACATATTTTCATCCCCTTTAAAAATAACTCTTCATAAGTGCGTTTAATTCAACAGCATATTCCATAGGTAAATTTTCTCTAAATTCATCTATAAAACCAATAATTAATAATTCTTTAGCTTGCTCTTCATTTAAACCTCTACTCATTAAATAGAATAATTTTTCTTTACTAATTTTTGAAACAGTTGCTTCATGCTCTAAATAAGATTCTTTATTTTCTACAATATTTTTTGGAATTGTATCACTCTTAGAATTTTGATCTAAAATAATTGTATCACACTTTACAATGGCTTTTGATTTAACCGCATTTTTAGAAATTTTAACTGTACCTCTATAACTTGCTTCTCCCCCACTTGCAGCTATAGATTTACTAATAATTTTACTTGTAGTATTTGGCGCTAAATGAATCATTTTAGCTCCTGTATCTTGTATTTGGTCATCTTTAGCAACTGCAACTGAAATACAATTACCTGTGGCACCTCTTCCATTTAAAATACAACTAGGATATTTCATATTTATTTTTGAACCAATATTACCATCTATCCATTCCATTAATCCGTTTTCTTCAATTATAGATCTTTTTGTTACCAAATTATAAACGTTAGAAGCCCAATTTTGAATAGTTGTATATCTACAACTAGCATTCTTACCAACGTATATTTCAACAACTGCTGCGTGCAGAGAACTTGACGAATGTTTTCTAGCAGTACATCCTTCCATATAATGAAGACTACTACCCTCATCTACAATTATAATCGTTCTTTCAAATTGTCCCATGTTTTTACTATCTATTCTAAAATAACTTTGAAGTGGTCTATCTATTTTAGTATGCGGGGGTACATAAATAAATGTCCCTCCACTCCATACAGCACCATTTAAGGCAGTATATTTATTTTCATTATATTTAACTAAATTATTAAAATACTTTTTAAATAGTTCTGGGTGTTTTTTTAAAGCATCATCGGTACTACAAAATATAACATTTTTATCTTCAAGTTCTTTAATCATATTATGATAAACAACTTCGCTTTCATATTGTGCACCTATACCGTCCAAATATTTCTTTTCAGCATCTATTACCCCTACCTCTTCAAAGGTATTTCTAATTGGACAATCTACATTACCCCAATCATCTGTAACATTATCTGATACTTTTTTATAATAGTTTACCTCATCAAAATCTATTTTAAGTTCTGGTCCAAAATTTGGATTAGATTGATTTAAAAATTCTTCATATGATTTTAATCTAAAATCAAGCATCCACTTAGGCTCTTTTTTTGATTTTGATATTGTTTTTATTTTCTCTTTGCTTAAACCTAGTTCTTTCATTTTTTTCACCTACAATTATTATACTAAAATTAAATTAAAATAAAAAGAGAATTTTGTTATTCTCTTTAAACTATCTAAGATAAAGTACTTTAGGTAAATCATCTTCACTTTCTAATGATGATACAACCATTGCAGCAGCAAGCATATAGTTTTTATACTCTTCACCAAAATCATCTGGAACTATTGAAACAAAGGAATAAGCTACTATTTCTCCACAATCAGCTTCATAATCTAATCTTTTTATTTCTTTTCCATCATTCAAATCATAAAAAAGTCCACTGTATAAAACTGCAACGCAAGATTTTTCTGGAAGATCAACAATTTCTTTTTTGCCATTTTTTTCTGTAACTTTACCTTTTTTACACCAAACTAATTCTATATGTGGTAACATTTGTGTGTATTCTTCTATACTTCTTACAGTTTTTCTTTCTGATTGTATCCTATGAAAAAGAGCTTCTTTAATTTGTCTAAAGTTTTTCTGACTACTGGCAGGTAATTCTAATTCATTAAGTCTAGTCGCCATCACAACACATTCTTCTTCAAGCTCATTAAACTCCGAAACTACTGAATATTTTTTAAAATCTACTATTCCATAATAAATACCATTTGCACTAAAACATAATTCCGTTTTAGGTAATTTTCTTAATATAATTTTTCCGTTTTTATCTTTTACTTTAATACCAATACGGCATCTACATAAAAATATATCATCTATTTTCATTTTCTAACTCCTCAAAAGCTTTTTCTATTCCCCACCAAGACAAAAGAGCACATTTTTTTCTATTGGCTTGTTTATATATATCATCGTATACATTTGCTTCTCCAAGTAAATTTGAATCATATTTTTTTTCATCTATCATATTTTCAAAATTTTTAATTATTTCTTTTGCCTCTATTAGTGTTTTACCAATTAAAGTATTAATCATTACAGATGTTGATGATGTACATATTGCACATGATTCGCCATCAAATCTTATATCTTTAATAATACCATCTTGCATTTTTACCATTAAATCAATTTCATCAATACAACTTTCACTATTCATATTAACTCTAATATAACTGTCATCATTAATTAATCCTTTATTAGTTGGATTTTGGTAGTTTTCCAAAATAATACTTCTTTTCATATTTTCGTCCATATAATCACCTTTTTTGCTTATTATAATTCAATTGTATATAAAAAGCAAGGAAATATACCTTGCTTTATTATCGAGATTCTACAATTAATTTAATTGCAGTTCGCTCCTCACCATCTATTACAATATCTGTAAATGCTGGTATGCATATTAAATTTTTACCTGATGGTGCGACAAAACCACGAGCTATTGCAATTGCCTTTATTGCTTGATTAAGTGCTCCAGCACCTATTGCTTGTATTTCTACAGTTCCTTTTTCTCTAAAAACATTAGCTAAAGCCCCAGCAACTGAATTTGGGTTTGATTTAGCTCTTACTTTAAGTATTTCCATAAATAATTCCTCCAATTTCTATATTTAATACTATGAATACAAATTGAATTTATGACGATTGTAAAATTTTAAATATAGTCATTTTTTAACTTGTTTTATAATAATATTAAATAACTTTTTATTTTGACATTTTTTTACGTCAAATGTTCTTGACAAAATAATAAATTATGGTAAAATGAAAAGTGCCTACCAATTGCGGGTGTAGTTCAATGGTAGAATTCCAGCCTTCCAAGCTGACTACGGGAGTTCGATTCTCCTCACCCGCTCCATTGATATTTAAACTCACATTATATGTGAGTTTTTTATTTATAAAATGTTAATTATTTTAGCGCAAGTGCAAAAAAATATTGATAGAAAAATATAAACAAAAATTATATACTTGATTTGGAGGTGGAAAAATGAATCTAGGAAACAATTTATTTCAAGCAAGAAAAAAACAGGGCTATCCCAAGAAATGGTGGCTGAAAAATTAGGTGTAAGTAGACAGACAATTTCTAAATGGGAAACAGATGAAACAATTCCAGATGTTTATCAATCAAAAAAATTAGCAAAGTTATATAATCTTTCTTTAGATGAGTTAATAGAATTTGATGTTGATGTAAAAGAAATAGAAGAAATAATTAAAAACTCTGATGAAAAAAAAGAAGCAAAAATTGACTGGACAAATGCTTGGAGTAAGAAATACCCAGTACTGGCAACATATTCTAATAAAGTAGATATATTAAAATATCGTACAGAAATTAGAAAATTATTAAATCAATTAATAAAGGATTATGATTATAATGAATTAGATAGTATGTTAGTTTTAAAAGATATACTTTATCATGAATGGAAAGATAAAAAATAACAATAATTATATAAAAAACTTACGAATAAATATTTCGTAAGTTTTTATTTTATATTCCATTTAGGTGGATACATATACTCAATTTGTTGTGTTTTAGGTATATATTTTTTCTTTATTTTAGTTCTATTAGATTTTAAATCTGGTAATGCTTGTCTACAATATTTATCTAATTCACAAAATATATTTTGACAATCTATAAGTTGTAAAGGTCTATTTCCTATTCTTTGGAAATTTAGATTTAATCTTTTAAATTCTTTATCTTGATGTTCATACATGTATCTAATAATGTCTTCATTGGACATGTTGCCTTTATCAATAAAGCATTTTTTAATACCTCTTAGTGAACCAGGTCCAGCTACTGTAAATTCATCTTCTTTCCAATTAACAACTTCACTATAATTAATATCTGTAACTAACTGATAAGCCATAAAATTACCAATTAAGGGATAACTTTTTATAATATTAAATGCTTCTTCCATGTTCTTACATTTAATTATTTTATTTTGAATATTATCCTCGTTAAACATTTTGTTAAGTAATTCTAAATGATTATCATGCTTTCTATCATAACCAAAAACTTTATTCGCACAACTTATATAAGCATCATTATATATTTTAATACCACTTGATATGGCATTTTCTAATACTCTAGAATACTCTTTTTTATTAAATCCTTTTAATGTTATATCATCAAATTCATTTAATAATAACTCCCAAGTTGATTCTTTATTAAAGATTTTAAATAATAATATTCTAAATAGCATATCTTCATCAGAATATGTTTTACCATTATATATGACCTTTTTTAATAAGTATTGGCTTACTCTATCATTCACTCTATAACTATTACAAAACTTATACTCTTGCAAAATAGGATCTTCAGTCCATGGAGCTGACATCCCATTTGTTTTTTTCATAAAAATATTTTGTCTTTCACATGCAAAATACCAATATAAATCATATACTTCTTGCCTTTTTTTCATAAACTACTCCATTCGTTAAAACTATTTCATAATTTCATATTGTTTCAAAAAGAAATCATCTGTCATTCCTGCTATATAATCTATTACTTTTCTTGCATTTGTAGTGTTTTCTAAATATTCTTTATTCATGTTATTTAAATAAACTGTATAAATAGAACTACCCATATCGTGTTTATTTAAAGCTTCTAACAATTTGTCAAACACTGTCCTAAACATTTTTTCATAATAACTTAGTATTTCTTCATTAACCACTTTTTCATAAATATTTTTATAATTAAATTGTTTTAATTTTACAAGTGCATCAAAAACTTCATCACTCATACATAGATAATCTTTACCATAACTATTCATTACAATATCATTGACTAATGTACAAATTGTGGCTTTATTATTTACTCCTAAAATATCTGTTATATCTTTCGGAATATCATTTATATCAATTACACCAAGACGAATTGCATCTTCAATATCTCTTCCGATATAAGCAATAATATCACTTATTCGCACAACACACCCCTCTAGTGTCATTGGTACTAATTTTTTAACCATATCTGGATCTTTATATGTTAGATTATATTCCTCCAAAAACTCTTCCTTAGTTTTCTTTCTAGGCCTATACTTTTTTAGTGCGAACTCTCCATTATGGCATAAAATAGCATCTAATACTTGTACCGTTATATTTTTACCTTTCCCATTTTTTTCTAAATACATAAGGTTTCTAACACTTTGAACATTATGGTTAAAATAGCCCTCATTATTTTCTAATGAAATTTTATTTAAAATGCTTTCACCTGCATGCCCAAATGGAACATGACCTAAATCATGGCCTAATGCAGCGGCTTCTATTAAATCTTCATTTAGTCTAAGCGCCCTACCAATTGTTCTCGCAACTTTACTAACTAATTGAACATGTGTCATTCGTTTACTAATATGATCGTTATCAGTAAAACTATAAACTTGGGTTTTATCACTATATCTAGAATAAGATAGAGAAAAAATTATGCGATCAATATCTCTAAAATAATCAGTTCTTATATCATTATCGTTCAATTTGATAAATCTAATAGCTTCACTATTCAAACATGCATAAGGACTTAAATTTTCCTCGAATCTATTCATATTATTTTTAATTTTTTCTTCCATATTACCTCCTAATAATTATTTTATATTCTACTATTTTTGTAATAATCACTAATAAAATTATACTACATTTATCTTTTTTATCAAATTATTTTACATTTTAATTATATATATAATCCCTATTATAATTATTAATTCATATAATAATTCGAAAGGAAGATTATATGAATAACAATTATGAAAAGGCTCTCAAAAAAATAAAACACGACCAAAGGTGCAAACCAACATGCTGCTGTTCAGGGATTGTAGGGCCTACTGGCCCTACTGGACCAACTGGGCCTGCTGGAGGAGCAACTGGGCCTACTGGGCCTCAAGGAATGCCTGGTCCTACAGGTCCAACGGGAGCTACTGGACCTGCTGGAAGCAATGCAAACTCGGCCTCTTGTTTTTGTGTAGATCAAATGAGAAATGTAATTGAACAAATAATAGCTTTATATCCAAATGATAATATAATCGTTGCTATGGAAAGTGGAAACAATGCGAGTGGACGCCCTGGTTCTTTAATTCCTGGACCTAATAACAACCCAACCTCTGGATTGTTTCAATTAATAAATAACCAAGGAACACCTGAAGAAGCATTATCCATTTGCCGAATTGCCTCAATTAATATCACAAGTAGTACATATAATGATACAATTACTTATTTACCAGCACCTGATCCACTGCCTACAGGTTGTGACGCTAACTGTGAAACTGCCATACGTTCTTATTTACCGGTTGGGACACCAAGTGTTGATATAAACTCTGGTGGTCAAACAGTGGCCCAAGGAACAATTTTAAAAAGTGAATATGGTATGGTTGTAGTTGTAGGAAATGATAATAGCAATCCTACATTTGTATCTCTTTGTAAAGCTGAAATCATTAATAAATAAAAGCATATCATCATAAAATATAATGGTGATGAAATGTATAACATTAATGATGCATATTATGCTGCATCAATATTAAATGTAAAATTTGACAAATTTACTCCCGAAGAGTTTTTAGAAGGAATAAATATTGAGTTAGAACACGGAACAATTAATCCACAAACAAACGTTACAAACAATGATTTAATTATGAGCGCAAAAATAGCACTTGCCCATTTAAATGAATTTCCAAATTATTATAATCCAATATATGGACTAACAAATTTTGAAAGATACTTAAAAAATCAGGAAAAATCCTGATTTTTTTTATAGTCTATTTGGATCAACCAATATTTTAATAGCATCTGAATCTCCAGAAGTTAATTTTTCATATGCTGATTGAACAGCACTTAAACTAACAGTTTCTGATAAAAACTTTAAGACATCAATTTCTTTGTTTTCCATTAAATCTAAACATGTTTTAAATTCATCTTTAGTATATGCAATTGCACCTTTCACTGTAAGCTCTTTCATTACAGCTAAAACAGTTGGAATTGTTATAGGTCCAGTAGCCACACCAACCAATACTACTGTACCTCCTGGTTTCACTATCATAAGTGCACTTGAAACCGCTGAAGCATTACCACAACACTCAATGACTACATCAAACTCATTATATTTATTTAAATCTTCAGCATAAATAAATTCATCTGCTGCATTTATTGCTATACCCTTCTCGATTCTTTTTCTATTTGTTTCGGAAATAGCAACAATATTAGCGCCTGCTTTTTTTGCAAACATAGCAGATACAAGTCCAATAATACCTGCGCCTATTACTAAAACATTATCGCCCTTTTTTATATTTGCTAAATTAACAGCATGCAAACCTACTGCTGCTGGCTCAACCATTGCTGCTTCTTCATCTGATACACCATTTGGCACTTTGATTACCATATCTGATCTAACACTTAGTTTAGGTGCAAGGCCTCCTGGATTCTCTAGTGATAGTCCAGCAGCATAAGTCCAAGTTTCTTTACAATATTGTGGATTATCTGATAAACAGGCCTCACAACTGCCACAAGGGCTAATCGGAAGTGCAGTTATTCTATCACCAACTTTTAAATCATCTCTATTAGCAGGGTCTATTACTCTACCACAAAATTCATGTCCCATTACTAATCCCTTAGGCTCGCCTAGATCCCAATAATGGATATCTGATCCGCAAATTCCTGTTTTAATAACTTCAATAATAACTTTATTATCTTCTTTTTTGGGTTCTTCAATATCTTTAATTTCAAATTGCTTAACATCTTTAATTGCAACACATTTCATACAATCATCTCCTATTATTTTAATTATAACACTATAAGTTATCTATATAATAATTTTAATTATTATTTTACACATATAAACAAAAAAATGCCTTAAAGCATTTTCTTTTTCTTTAAAATCAAAATTGTAATAAAACAAAGAAGTAATGTGATAAAACAAACTATAAAAAATCCATATGGTGTATTTGCAAAAGGCACCCACTCTTCATTTACATTCATACCATAAATACCTGATACAACAGTTGGGATAGCTAAAACAATAGTAACTGCTGTTAAAAATTTCATAACATTACTAAGTCTATTATCAATAACTGAAGACATAAGTTCTCTTGTACCATTTATAATATTATGATATATAGATGTCATTTCAACAGCTTGCTGGTTTTCAATAATAACATCTTCTAAGAGTTCAGAATCCTCAGGATATTGTTCTATTTTTTTGTATCTTGTTAATCTATCAAATACAACACCATTAGCTCTTAAAGAAGTAGCAAAATAAACTAAGGTAGATTCTAACTCATGTAAATCAATTAAATCTTCATTCTCTGTATGAGTACCAATATTTTCTTCTATTTCTTTTCTTCTTTTATCGATAGTTCTAAGATTTGATTGATATACAGAGGCAACTTGATATAAAATTTGATAAACAAAACGCATTCTCTTTTTTGTACTAAATTCTTTAACCTGACCTTTAATAAACTTTTTTAAAACCGGCGTATCTTCTACACATACTGTCACAATTTTATTCGCTGTTAAAATTATACCAAGCGGAATTGAAGTATATAATCTTTTCTTATGTCTAATTTCTGATGTCGGTATATCAATAAGAATTAAAGTATAGTTGTCTTCAAGTTCAATACGTGAACTTTCCTCTTTATCAAGAGCTGCTTTAATATCACTAACATCAATATTTAAAGAATTTGAAATTGTTTCACATTCTTCTTCTGTTGGATTTACCATTTGAACCCATACGTTTTCACCAATTTCATTTTCATTATAAATTACTTGATTATCTGTTTTGAAAAACTTAATCATTATATCACCTCATCACTAAATTTCAGTTCTATATTTTTCTAAAATATTTTCTATTTCTTTTTTAGATAAGTTAATTATTATATGTTCATCATCATAATAATTACTCTGATCTACCGAACTAATAAAATCTTCATATTTAACAACATCATTGGTACCATCTCCAATAATTGTATAAAATTTAATATTTTGATTTTCATTATTCATTATAACCTTTGGTTTTAAAGGAACAATTGAATCAACCTTTTCAGTAATTACATATATTCCAATAATATCAGTATCTGATTTATAAAGTTTCGGAGCTGCATAATATGCATCGATTTCTTGTTTTTCTTTTAAAAACTTACCAAAATTATCAACACTACCTTTAATAGTATCTTTTTCTTTACTGCCTATTGCAATGGGATTTAAAGCCCCAAAAATAGTTATAGTTTCATATTGTTTATCATAACAAATATCGTCTAAAGCCCTTGTAGATGCATCTACATCATCTCTAATCAACTGATCTATTGTATCTAAAGTTAATACTTCATCATATCTTTCAAACGAGTCTATCTTTAATTTATTACAAATTCTTTTTATAACATTATAAAACATTTCAATATCACTTTTAGCAGTTGGTAATGGTAATCTTAAATCTATAATATTTTTTTCAAAACTTACCTCTAACCCCCTAGCTAAATTATTAGGATCATAAATAATAGTATATTTTCCTTTTTCATTTGGAACCATTCTAAAATTTTCATCCATTACTCCAAATAATAGATTATTACTAAGCATATCTTCTATTTCTATTTTTTTCTTAAATAAACCCTTTTGTTTTATTTTAACTTCAACAGCCATTTAATCAGCCTCCTATTTAATTTTTTCTAACATTTCATCATATTTTTTATATAGCTCATTATGTTGTTTTTTAGTCATTTTATCATATTTAGTTTGACCATCATCTAATGAAACTGTGCCTGTATGGTTGTCTAGTATTTTTCCACTTTTCACAGTAAATACAAATGGCATATAAATTCTTTTTTCTCCTGTTTTAAATTCATTACCATTTTCATCAGTTAAAATATATTCTTCAAGAACACTATCTAATTTATCAAGTAATTTATAATAACCTTTTGTTCCCTTATTTACGTTTTCTAATTTACCATTTTTAATTTCAAAATTAGATTTTTCTGTATCCAGATTTAAGTAATATATTGTTTCGATATTATTTTTTTTAGACACTTCAAATAAAACTGGAATCGCATTTCTACACCATGGACACCAATTAGCCCCAACATAAATGACTGCGTTTTCATCATCGATAATATTAATAGCCTCTTCACTATTTATATATTTTATCGGATTATTTTTATCAATATAAATATTGTTGTATTTCGCACTATCACTCTGTCTTACTGTATCATTTAATGATTCATATTCCTTTTTAAATTTTACTCCGTCATTATTATTTGTTATAAATAAAATTACTAAGATACTTACTATAGTAACTGTTAAAAGGATAATAGATATCAATATTTTTTTATTCTTCATTTTTAATTCCTCCTTCTTCATTCAATTCTATTATACACCATTTTTGTAGATAGAAAATTAAAAAACATATTCATTTGAATATGTTTTACCACGAGCTTCCGCCCCCACCACCAGAGCCGCCTCCAGAAAAGCCACCTCCACCTGATGATCCACTACTAGATGGACTAGATGTCATTGCGAATTGAGCTGAAGAAATTGTATTATTTATAGATGTTGAAAATTCTGTCATATTAAATGTTACATATCCAGAATACCACATTGGTGGTTCTAATGTGATACCCTCAAAATTTTTCATCCATTTATCTGATACTCCAAGTACATATGTATATGGCAATATGTCATAAAAATAAGTTGGATTTTTTTCTACTTGTGCTTCTAATTGTGGTTTTTCAGCAGTTTCTAAAAAGTTTTTAAACCCTTTTATCCTACCCAAAATTTCCACGCCATATTTATTTCTCTTAGGCATAAATAGTGCGAGACCTAGTAATATAAGAATGAATATACTTCCATATACTATAGTAAACATTAAACTAGAGTCCATTTCTGGAATAATTGTAATTATGGGAAAAGCGATAAACGACATTGAGAACAAAACCCCAAATATTTTCATTATAATATTTGTTTTTTGGCTTATTAAGAAAAATAATGAAAATAAAAAACCAAAAATTAAAGTAGCTGCAAATACAATAAATTCCATACCTGAATATTCTAATACTGGTAATACTATATTAAATAAAATAACTATAAAAATCATTAAACAAATAAGTATTGTTTTAGATTTAGTGTTACTTTCAAATATTTTTTTGCTATATTCTTTATTATCAACAGTAGATAAAACTGCTGGTATTGTAGTATAAAATGTTTGTTCTAAATCAGATAATTTAACTGTTTTTCCATCTGAACCTGCATGCTTAAAAAGGTCATTAAAGAATATTTTTTCTCCTGCATTATCGCCATCATATTCTTTTTGTTTTATAAAAAATATATAATCAGATTTTTTTGAAAAAATACCTTTTTTCTCTTTAGATGTGTCTTCTATTTTTAAATAACCTTTATTAGCTAACGAAATCAAAAGTGAAATTACATCTTTACTATCTAATTGGCCTCTATATAAAAATCCAATTTCTAAACTACTATAATTTTCTGGCGGATAAAATTCAACAGTTTCAACTGGTTTTTCATCTTTTCCATATTTAACCCACCAATAAAATGCGATGACAACAAAAATAATTGGCATAAGAAATGTAAAAATATAATAAAATATTGATTTTTGTGGATAAACAAAGTAACCCTCATCTAATTCTACTCTAATGGTAAGGGCATTATTAGGCGCTAATACAGCATTATAATTACCACTTATAACATTGTTATTAACTGTATAATTTATTCTATTTGTACCGATTTGTCCATAAAAGCCAGAAGAAAACCCTACTTTTGACTCATCAAAATCTTTTGGCATTGTGATATTAAAAGTTACTTTAGAAATATATGTATCCCACTGTGAACCTATAATATTAAAATATAATTCATCAAAATCCTTACTTTTATCTTTGCTTAAACTATATTTATATTTAATAATATATTCTTTAGGTCCAGTTATAGTTCTATTGGCATTACCTATTTTAATAGACAAATTTCCGTTTTCTATAGATGTTTCATATTCTTCATTAACACTGATATCACTTATTTTTACATGATTTGTTTCTGTACTACCATCAGCTCTTTTAACCTCATTTGTCTTTGGAATACTTCTAATAATTCCATGTCTATTTTCTTTAAAATTAGCTATAATTTTTTCTTCTATATCAAGTGTATTATCTTCATTTACTTTAATATTTACATCATAAGAATCGATTTGATAACCACTATCATATGCTGATACTGATAATGGCAGCATAAACATTAAAGTAATTAATAAAATTATTTTTTTCATAATTTCACCTTAACGTTTTGTCTCTCATTTTCATTTGCTTCAAACCATTTTTTAGAACTGTATCCAAATAGTTTTGCAAATATATTATTCGGAACTGTTTCAATAGTATTATTAAACTGCCTTACTGTTCCATTATAATACTTTCTAGAATTAGCAATATCATTTTCAATTTGTGTAAGTTCACTGCTTAGCTTAATAAAATTCTCACTTGCCTTTAGCTCTGGATAACTTTCTGATAATAACATGAGTTTTGAAATAACCTCATTTACTTTTTCTCCTGTTTGAAGTTTTTCCTTAACCCCCATAGAATTATAACTTAAATTTCTAAGGTTTGTTATTTCTTCTAATGTTTTCTTTTCATAATCTGCATAACCTTTAACAGTTTCAACTAGATTAGGAATTAAATCCCATCTTTTTTTCATATAAACATCCATTGTTGAAAATGCTTCCTTTACTTTATTATCTGCTTTTACAAAGGTATTGTAAATTATGAATATATAAACAATTAAAATAATTAAAATAATCCCTACTACATATATCATATAATCTCCTCCTATTTTAATTATACAACAAAACTAGTAACTTTACTAGTTAAAAAATTTTCAAAATTCCTAATATAATAAATACCATTCCACTGATTCTTGAAAAATCTATATTTATATTATATGTAAAGTGACTAACAAATTTAGAAAATAAAATTATTAGCATATTAATAACTAAAGATAAAACAAAAACATTAAATATTAAAAAATAAGTAGTATTAAAAGCAATTCCTGCACTAAAACCATCAAGTGATAGTGCTAGTGCTAATGAAATAGCTTCTACTGCTGAAAGTCTTTTAGAATTATCAGCATCTGCTTTTTCATAATCTGAATAAATTTTTATAATCATTTTTATTTTTGATAAACTGCTTTTTTTAAAACTAATATTTCTAATATACATTTTTAATTTTTCATCAAATATTTTAAAAATACCAATTGAAAATAGTATTAGAAAAGATACAAATTTTAATATATTGTCATTAATGTATTCACCTATTACATTTCCAAATATAAGCGATAGAGCTAAAACAAACGAACAAATAAAGCTAATTATTATGTTAGAAATTATTGGTATTTTTATATTACTTGCTTCATAAGATAAAGACGCAACAAATGTATCTAAAGATAATGTAAAAATAAGCACTAAAAAAGTTATCATTCCAATACCTCTTTCTTAGTATCATATTTTTTTTATTTAAAAAGTTGCATATAAAAAGTATAGTTTATACTATACTAATTAAATACTGCCTTAAACATATCTATAAATTTTTCAACATCTATAGCTGTTATAACATTAATTTTTCCTTGATTCATTTTTAAAATAGACTCACTTTTTCTATCGCCCTCAGTAATAATTTCCACATCGGCTTTAGTATATCTTACAACAGAAGGATCTATTACAGATGCAATAGTTAATGGATCAGGCATAGAAAGGCCTTCTATACCATAATGTTCAATATTAAACTCTATATACTTAGATGCTAATTGATAAACAAAATTGCTTAAAATTTTATCAGAATCTTTAAGTGTATCAATATATTTTTTTGGAACAATTACCTTTAAAGCTGCTTCATGAGTTATAACATTTATTTCACTAAAATCTGATTCAAAAACTAATTTTGCAGCATCTGGATTTACTCGTACATTAAATTCTAAATATTTTTCCTTATTTTCATCTGGTTCATGGGATAGTCCCATAATATATAGTTTCTTTATTCTTTTAGGAAATTCAGGATCCTTTTTTATTGCATTAGCTATATTTGTAAGTGCTCCTAAGCAAATAATTGTAAGTTCTTCATTTTCTTTTGAGGCTTCTATTAAAAAATCTTCCGCACTTTTGTCTTCTATACCTCTTCTGCTTTCAGGATATACTATATGCCCTAATCCATATTTTCCATGAGCATAAGTTGCTATTTCAACATCTGGATCTATATATTCTTCTCCTTTATACATTTTTATATCTGTATTCATAAAATCTTGAATTATTTTTATATTTCTAGTGACATCATTCATTCTTACATTACCACTTGTTAAAGTAAAACCAATAATATCAAGTTTATATAAATGAGCCATCAATACTGCAATTGCATCATCAATTCCTGGATCTGTATCAATAATATATTTCATATTCATCTCCCCTTATATTATATATTATAATCTATTATGAAACTTTTGCGAAATAAAATATTTTCGTTTTTTGTATAAAATTGTAAAGAAAAAACATTATCTTTTATAAGATAATGTTAATTTATGTTGTGATTCAGGTACTTGTTTTTGCATTATATATTGCTTTAAAAAATTTAATTTATCATGATTATTATCAAAAATTAAATCAGCAATTTCTAAAGCTCTTTCAAAATATATTTCACTATAACCATTTGATGGCCCATAATATGGTCTATCATCACTGTCAATTTTATAATCTACAAATTCTTCATCAAAGTCTGAGCTTGTAGAATATAATACAAATTTACAAAAAACATTTATTAAATTCTGCCATACTACTGGATCTAAAGTACCATTTGCATTTCTAAATTCTATTGTATTTTTACTTTTACCAAATAAATAAAAATCACGCATATTTTGAATATTTATAGCTCTTCTTTTAGATAAAAATAAAGAATTCAACACATTACTAAAATCTTCAGGAGAAATATCACCAATTATTTTTTTTACTGTTTCTGCTATAGGAGGTGAATACATTAAAAGACTTTCTCTTCCAGCAGCATTTTTGCCGTAACCAAATTTAAACATAACATCTTCATATGCAACCCAAAGTTTAAAAATATTTAGTAACTTATTAGGATCATTTTGAATAGTATTCTCAGCACCAACATGGACATGCGCACCACATTCATCAGTCGCAATTCCACAGCAAGATCTAATAATTTGGCATACTTCGTTTAATTTATTCCATGTTTCTATATTATCAGTTAATATTGGCGATACTACTTCATAACCAGCACCATTATCGTCATATACACTTGATTCAAAAACTAAATTCCAATACTCAAATGGAATATTTTTACCTTTTTCTCTTGAGTCTAAAATCCAATCATACATTTCTAAAAGTTTTTTAGGTTTTCTTAAAGAAGATTCTATTTCAACCCCAAATGTTACATCTTCTGGCAAATTTAAACTATCACGATAATCCATTTGATAATCAAGTAAAAATTGATATAATTCATCTTTTTCTTTTGTACTCAACTCAGAAACCATTAATGACATATAAATTCCCCTTTTCTTGTGACTATATTATATATATTTTTTTAATTTAGTCAAATCGAAAAATAAATGTTTTTTTATTTATTTTCTAGTTTATATAATTAAAATATTTTATGTTTTAAATTATCTTTATATCACATACTAAAAATGGTGATTTTATGAAAATAAGACTAGGATATGCATGTGTTCCTATAACACTCGGAACAACATATTGCCACACTTTAACATATACAAATTATTTAAAATTAAATAAAGATGATGCTTATAAAAAATTAGATAATATTTTAAAATTAAATTTTAAGGAATTAAAAAACGTTTTAAAATATAATGAGCAAAATAATATTTATTTTTACAGGTTATCACATAGTATGGTTCCGCTAGCCTCACATAAAAAAGTTGAATTCGACTATATTAAAAACTATAAAAAAGAATGGGAAAAAATAGGAAAAATAATTAATAAATTAAATATGCGAGTAGATATTCATCCAGATCAATACTGTATTTTAAATAGTACAAAAAAAGAAGTCGTAAATAATTCTTTTAATATTTTAAATTTTAACTATCAAATAATTAAGGCTATGAATATTAATAGTAAAATTATTTTACATGTTGGTAGTGGTGAAAATGGAAAAGAAGAATCGATAGAAAGATTTAAAAAAAACTTTAACAAATTAGACAAAGTTATAAAAAGTTTGGTTTTGCTTGAAAATGATGACCGAGTATATAATATTAAAGATACTTTATCTTTATGTGAAGACTTAGATATACCAATGGTTTTAGACTATCATCATTATAAATGTAATAATGAAAAAGAAAATATTGAAGATTATTTAGAAAGAATTTTGAATACTTGGAAAAATACTGAATTAAACCCCAAAATGCATTTTTCTTCACCTAAAAGTTTTAGGGATAAAAGATCACATAGTGAATATATTAATGAAAAAAGTTTTATGGAGTTTTTAAATATTTTAAAAAAATTTAACAGAGATATAGATATAATGCTTGAGTGTAAAGCTAAAGATGATGCATTATTTAGACTATTAAGACAACTTAAGTTTCATGGTTATAAGATAAACGGAACTACTATTACAATATAAAAAGATGATTTTCATCATCTTAAATATTTTGGAATAAATTTTTCTTTCTTATAATAATTAATGCACCTGCTAGTGTAATCAATGCACCAACTAAAAATATTGGTAATTCAAATCCTGTTTCAGGATTTTTTTCATTTGTTTTTTCAACTGTATTAGTATTTTTGTTGTTTACAGAATTTTCATTTGAAGGAGTTTGTTCATCTTCTACTTTGTTCATTTCATCTTCTACTTTATCTGAAATAGAACCATCAAACTTCCAAACATTATCATCTAATGGATTTACTAATACTTTGAATAATGTTACAACAAGGTTAATATTTTCTTCACTGTCTTTATCTAAAGTATTTTGAACATCTTCTGTTTGTTCAAAAAAAGATTTAAAATCAATAGTAAATGAATTAATTGGAGACCCTGTACGTGTTACAGTAGCTCCATTTACTTCTTTTGAGATTTCTATTTGTTTTCCATAATCTATTTTTATTCCATTAGCAAAAAAGCCGCCTTCATCACTTATTAATGATGGATCAATTTTATATGCATCAAACATAGAACAAACCATTAATCCAAGAAAATAAAGATCATTATCAGAATAATAAATTTTTGTTTCATCGTTTGCTGATGATACATCTCTATCATTTATATAACTTAATTTATTATCTTGATAAGTCATTTTCATAGAATATGCACCATATTTAGTATTAGTTAAAGAAATATTTATTTCGTTATCTGTTTTTGTTAGTGTAATTCCATCTTCTTTAGTAAATTCAGAAAATTTTGTATAAACTTCATCCCATTTATTGTATTCTTCTGCACTTACCTCAGTCATACCAAAAATACTTATAATTCCTACAATTAGCGTTAGCCAAAATAATTTTATTTTCATTTTATACCTCCTACTTTATTTAAAGTATAACGTAACTTTACTTAACTTGTAAATAAAAGATTACTTTAAAAATTTAAATTTACAGAAATACTGTAAATAATTTATAAAAAAAGAGTAGATTTCTCTACTCTGTTCTAAGTGCCTCAACAGGATCCTTTTTACTTGCCATTTTTGATGGGATTAAACCAGCTATAACTGTAAGTACCATACTAATTACAATTAATATTAAGGCAGGTTTTAAAGGTAATGATGCTATATTTGAAACATCTAATACACTTTTTAAGACCATATTAATTGGAATATTAAGTAAAAGTGTTACTAAAATTCCAAGGACTCCAGCAACTAATCCTATTATAAATGTTTCAGCATTAAATACTCTTGAAATATCTTTTTTAGATGCCCCTATAGCTCTTAAAATTCCTATTTCTTTTGTTCTTTCCAATACTGAAATATAAGTGATAATTCCAATCATTATTGATGAAACTATAAGTGAAACACTAACAAATGCCATCAATACATAGCTAACAATATCAACGATAGTTGTAACAGAACTCATCATTGAACCTACTACATCACTATAACTAATAACATTTTCGTCTTTTTTATTATCTGTTTGCTTTTGATTATACTTATCTATTAAAGATGCAATTTCTTCTTTAGCCTCAAAATCATTAGGATAAATATTAATTTTTGATGGTTTATCAAGTTCAGCAATACCTAATTTTTGTAAATTTGACTCATATGTTGCAGTCGCATTTTCAGTAAAACTATTAATTAAATTAGCCATTTCTTCTTGAGGTAAATTCATTAAATACATTTGTTGTTCTTTACTCAATGAAGAATAATCAAATTTTTCTGAAGAATTAAACTCCATACCAGTAAATACATTTGTATCTTTATGTTCCATCTGATCTTTAGCGATTTGAGTATCATTAGTTTTTTCCATAATATGTTTTTGTAAATCACTAGTATAACCTACTCCACCATATGGATTTGAAATCACAGATTCTTCATTTGGTTTTATAATTCCAACTACTTTTATTTCTTCGCCATCTTTTATTATTTTTTTAAGATATTCTTCATCATCACTTTTATCTACCCACATATTATTCTCTTTTTCATAATAATCTGTTGGTAAGATCAATTTAAACTTCATATCTATTAATTCATCATAACTATAGTTTTTAGTTTTAACCTTATCAACTTTTTTACCGTCTAATAAGTCGTTAAATTTATCTGCAAGTTCATCTGGATTCATAACGCCTAAGGCATATAATGAATAATCGCTAATATTTCCGCTCTCATCTAAAATAAGAACAACTTCATCATATTTTTTAGGCCATGCACCTTTTACTAAATCATATTGTTTTTTTAAAGTGTCTTGATTATTCAAAAGTTCAGTCCAAATGTCAAAACTTCCAAAGGTATCACTTACATTCATTTTAGAACGCATATCTTTCATATCAGACATGCCAATTTTCTCAACAATCTCTGTTGGATTTACTTGAACAATTCCATGCTCACTATTTTCATTGTAAATGTTAACTGTAAGTCCATAACCATATTGAATATCATTAATATATTTTTTTATTTCTTTGTCGGAATCTAAAAATTTTTTAAATTCTTCTAAATTATTTGTAGTCAATTTAGATGACATCATATCTAATAAATCATTCATTATTAAATTTGGATGAATTTTTCCATCTTTATAATCTTTGCTTGTAGTATTTTGCATACCCATAATAGCTTCCATCATAACACTCATATCCATAGAAGATTTTTCAATAGTGAGCGGATATGATGATAATGTATCTTGTTCTACTCTATCTATATATTTTTGTACACCATTAGATAATGACATTATAAGGGCAATACCAATTATACCAATACTACCTGCAAAAGCTGTTAAAAGTGTTCTTCCTTTTTTAGTCATTAAATTATTTAAAGATAAAGATAAAGCTGTTAAAAATGACATTGAGGTTTTACCCTTTTTTGTTTCTTTTATTTTTCCTTTTCCATTATATGGATTGCTATCACTAGTAACTTCACCGTCTAAAAGATTAATAATTCTAGTTGAATATTGCTCTGCAAGTTCTGGATTATGTGTAACCATAACAACTAATCTATCTTTTGCTACTTCTTTTAATAATTCCATTATTTGAACACTAGTCGCACTATCTAAAGCTCCCGTTGGTTCATCAGCTAACAAAATATCTGGATCATTAATAAGTGCTCTTGCTATTGCCACTCTTTGCATTTGACCACCAGACATTTGATTTGGTTTTTTATTTATTTGTTCTTTTAATCCAACTTTAGTTAAAACTTCTATAGCTCTTTTTCTTCTTTCTTCTTTAGAAACACCAGATAAAGTTAATGCAAGTTCTACATTAGACAAAACTGTTTGATGTGGAATCAAATTATAGCTTTGAAAAACAAATCCAACCGAATGATTTCTATATGTATCCCAATCTTTAGCATTATACTTTTTAGTAGATTTTCCATTAATAATTAAATCCCCACTTGTATAACTATCAAGTCCTCCTACAATATTTAAAAGTGTTGTTTTTCCACACCCGCTTTGACCTAAAATTGAAACGAATTCGTTTTCTCTAAAATTAAGACTTATTCCTTTTAGTGCTTTTACTTTTTCATTTCCCGAAATATATGTTTTTTTTATATTTTTAAGTTCTAGCATATTTATACCTCCTATTTAAATTATAACACAAAAAGCTAAAATAATTACGAAAAAAGCACCTATAATGGGTGCTTATAAACTATTGAAAAAATAAAATCAATTATTAAAATAAATGGAATAAAAATATTAATAATAATATCATGTTTTTTAGATATTTTATTTGTAAAATTATTAATTAATGGTTCAATTATATAAATTAATATCATTCCACCTAGTGCGAAAGAAATAACTGATTTAAAACAAATAAATCCATTTATATTTAAAAATTCATTACTGTAGTCCCACAGATGTTTATGCCATACTTTTTCTAAAACAAATCCTACTAAGTATTCTAAAACGCCTGTTATTAACATAGTGAGTATAAAAAATAACAATGGTTTATTTTTAAATTTTTTAATAAAAAATGTTATGAGAATACATCCAAACCCATAAACAGGTAGATATGGTCCGTAGAAAAAACCTCTATTTACGAATTCATGGGATGCAATTAAAAAATAAATTTCTTCATATATCCATCCAAAGACCGAGAGTAAGAAAAACACTAACATATATTTAGTGAATCTCTTTATCCCATGAAGGTGTATTTCATTTTCATTAATATTTTTTATAAAATGCATATTATCAAACCTCTATGGTTATTATGCACCTTCTTATTATATTTTATAACAAAGGAGCAAGTGCTTTTAAAATTGCTTCTTTAATTTTAGTGATCAGGCTTCTTTGATTCCATTTTTTTAAAGTTATTTCATTACTTTTAGAAACTATATTTAAAAAGTCTTCTGAAACTTTCTTTTCTTCACCAGTACCATAAGAAAGTACACCACATTCATAATTCCAATATAAACTTCTATAATCAAAATTAGCTGTTCCTACTGAAGCAATTTTATTGTCAACAACGCAATTTTTAGCATGAATAAATCCTGGGGTATATTCATAAATGTGAACTCCTGCTTCTAATAAAATACCATAAAAAGAAATAGTACATGCTTTTATTGTTTTTTTATCAGGAATATAAGGTGTAATTATTTTAACATCAACACCTTTTCTTGCTGCATTACAAAGTACAGTTACCATCTCATTATCTAAAATTAAGTATGGTGTTGTTATATAAACGTTTTCTGTAGCACTATTAATCATATTAATATATATCATTTCTGATGGATTTTGCTTATTCATAGGTGAATCACAGTAAGGTATAATATAACCTTTTTTTTCTGCTGAATATTTAGGTTCATTAAATTTTAAAATTTCATTTGTATGATAATACCAAACTAATGAAAACATTTTAACAAAGTTTAAAACTGGCTTTCCAGTTATTTTTATTCCAGTATCTTTCCAATGACCAAATCTTTCTTTTTTATTAATATATTCATCACCTATATTAATACCACCTGTATAGGCAATATTACCATCAATTACAGTTATTTTTCGGTGATTTCTATAACTTAATGATAATTTTAAAATTGGGGTTATTGGATTAAAAGAAACTGCATTTATTCCAGCCTTTTGTAAGCTTTCCTTAAAGTTTTTAGGTTTACTAAATAAAGAACCCATTTCATCAAATGACAGATATACTTTTACGCCTTCTTTTACTTTTTCTTTTAATATTTCATAAATTTGATCCCATAAATTACTTTTAGAAATAATATAGTACTCAAACAAAATATATTCTTTAGCATTTTTTAAGTCTTCAATCATGTCTTTAAAGTATTCTTCACCTAATTTAAAATATTTAATATCAGATGCTTTATAGAATGGCAAATCTGTTACATTTTTAGCGAATTCAAACTGATTTGATATTTCTCTAGGAACATTAGTCATTTCGATATTATTATTTAAGTTATAGTGTTTTTCGAAATTCTTATTTTTCCTTTTAAATTTTTTATTCATATCTAAGTTACCTGATAATAAGTATAGTAAAAATCCAAAGATTGGGAAAAACATGATTAAAATAATCCAAGCAATTTTAAATGAAGAATTACCTGGTTTATAAATAATCATAAGAACCAAAGCCAATTTTAATAATTCAAAAAATACATTAGCATATAATTCTATTTCTTTAGTTGTTTTTATTAAGAATGCTATTACTATAACCTGAAATAAAAAAATCCCAAATACAATTATAAACTTAATTATCCCAGCACCTAAATTATTTTCTCCTTTTGTCATAATATCCTCCTATATTTATTATACAATATATTAAATAAAAGAAAAAGCGTTTAAACGCTTAATAATTTCCCATTTTTTAAAAGCTTTAAAAGTTTTAAGTTTTGACTAGCTGTTCCTTTATAGTTTTTAATTCCATTTTTTAAAGCAAGTTTACTTCTATATTCAAAACTACTATCTATTTCAATTTCTTTTAATGCATCTACAATTGAATAATAATTATAATTTATATTTTCTAAATATTCATTTTTAATATTTACAGTTTTTTCAGTTTTATTTATTTGAATTTCCTTTTTTTGTACTTTTTTATTTTGAACTATATTATCATACTTAGTACTTTCTTCCTTTTCATCTTTTTTGCTTTCTTCTTTCTCCTCTTTCATTTTTTCTTCTTTTTTTACACTAATTTTATTTATGTTTTCTTCTTTTATTTCTTCTTTTGGTACTTCTACATTTTGTTCCTGTATTTTACTTATTACATTTGTTTTTTTCAAATTTTTTTCTTTAATTTGTTTTTGCCCCCATAAATATTCGTAAGGATTTTCTCTACTCTCATCTTGATTTCTTACTTCGAAGTGAAGATGAACACCATATGCATTTCCAGTGGCTCCCATTGTACCAATTTTTTCTCCTTTTTCTATCTTTTCTCCTTTCTTAACATTTACGCTGCCATATTTTAAATGTGCATATAATGTCTTTTTTCCATTTTCATGTCTTATCTTTACGAAGTTTCCATAACTATCAGTTCCTCTAGCATTTCTATCAGTATTTACGACATCAGATACTACTAATTCTACTACCCCATCTTCCAATGAAATAACATCACTTATTGAATTTCCATTTCCTATCAAATCTAATGCCTGATGTTCCATCTGATAATCATTTGTCATAACTTCATTTGTGTTTACTAACACATGTCCAATCATATATCCTCCTTTCTTCCACCTTTTTACCCTTCTATTAATATGATAGAAGAAAACTTTTTAATTTCCTTTTTATTTTATGAAAAATAAAAAAACTTTAGAAAAAATCTAAAGTTTATATATTAAGAATTAATTATATATGGATCATCAATTGTTCCACTACCTGATAAAGTTATATCAGATTTAAGATAAAGGGCTGGATATATTCCATAAGACTGTGTTACACTATCACGTCCAAGATACCCTCTTGAATATAAAACATTTTGCATGTCTGTCGATTGTGTTGATGGAGACATTGTCCATAAATCTTTTCCCATTGCTGATATATAGCTAGTCGCCTTACATAAATCTGCATTCTCTGAATTTAATTTAAGGTTTCTACATTGAGTTTCATTTGAATTGGATCTCAAAATTTCACTCGCTGTTAACAACCCTATTCCCCCATTCCAAGTTATACTATTTTCTGAAATTATTTGATTGTTTAAGTCCGAATTTGCAAACAGTACTGGTCCAACATTAAATTTATTGCTTACAATTAATCCTCTTGATTTTTCAGCCATTCCATTAGTAATTTTTCCATCATAGTAATCATTATTTAAAAATTCATTTATTTCTGAATCAATCAATACTGTTCCTATCATACTTTCATTTACAAAATTATCATTTATAGACCATGCATTACATCCAGACCAATATTTCGCACAATATGTTCCTCCTGCACCATTACTTGTACTATCTCGTCGCCCTTTAGAATCAAATACCTTATTACCTATACTATCTTTTTTTAAGATTTTTATTGTTCCATCTGCTTCTACAGAAAATATTCTCCAGCCTGCTGCTCCATCATTTTCCTCGTTAAATGTTATATAGTTATTTGGATTTGCACCTTTATATACATGTCTTCCTTCTTCATACTCATCTTCATATAATCCATCTCCTGTTGTAGTAACTTTTTCTTTAAGCATTTCTGCTGCTGTTGGTACGCTTGGTACTACTCCAGAACCTGTTTTTTGTGCATATATAAATTCTAATGTTA
>CASPVX010000002.1 GCA_949425575.1 uncultured Bacilli bacterium | reverse complement strand
AAATAGTAGATATTATAATCCTGATACTGGAAGATTTTTAAATGCGGATGGATTGATAGGGACAATTGAATATAATATTAGTTATAATCTATACTCATATGCTTCGAATAATCCTGTGAATGTCAGTGATTATGATGGAGAAAACCCAATTGTATTAGCAGGAACAGGTACTGCTGCTATTTATGCAGTTGCGGCAGCTGTGGTTATATATTATGGTACCAAGGCAATTTCTAATGCTGCAGTAGGTATATATGGTAGTATAGCTGTAACTAAAACAAACACCAAATCTAAAAGTCAAAAAAATAGTACAGAAAAGAAACATACAGTTTATACATTAAGAAACTCAAGTAATATTGTTGTATATGTTGGACGAACAGTTAATCCTGATGAAAGAAAAAAGCAACACAAAAGAAATATAGAAAGACAGTATTTAACGTTTGTACAAGAAGCAGGAAATTTAACACGAATGGAAGCAAGAGGGATGGAACAATATATTATAAATAATTGTGGAACCCTCAAGAGTGGTAAACAAGGTTCAAATAAAATAAATGGAATAAGGTGGGATCATCCATCATATCAAGATTATATGGACGCAGCTACTATGTTTATGGATGAACATGAAACTAAAGTAGAATGTAATTAATTTAATAAAAAGAGGTGAGAATATGGGCGCATGGGGACCAGGCATATATCAAAATGATGTGGCAGAAGATATAAAAACAGAATACATCGATTTATTACATAAGGGAAAAACAAAGGAAGAAGCATCTGATGAAGTTATTTGGAATAATGAAGATTATTTGTATGATGAAGATGATGCAATACCAATGATATTAGCGCTTGCTGATACTGAGTGGAAATACGGTAAATTAATAGACCACGTAAAAGAAAAAGCCTTATTTATAATAAATACAGGAAGAGGTTTAAAGGTTTGGGAAGAAAATCCAAAATATTTAAAAAAGAGAAAAGAAGTTTTACAGAAATTAAAAGAAAAATTAGAATCACCACAACCACCAGAAAAACAAATAAAACCTGTTAGACTATATAAATGTGAATGGAAAATGAAAGATGCTTATGCATATAAAATGGAAAGTGATTTAGCTAAAGAAAAAGGATTATATGGAAAATACATTATATTTATAAAAGTTGATGAAGATACATGGTATCCAGGGCATATAATACCAATAGTGTGGGTTAAATTAACAAACTCCGATCAATTACCAACTACTGAAGAAGAATTAAATAAATTAGAGTTTGTCCAAATATCATCAGATGATTACATTAGTTTATTTTCCCATTTACATTTAGAAAGCCATAATAAAAATAGGAAAAATATTGAATCATTAAAATATAGTATTAATAAGAACTACGAATTGCCAGTATATCGTACAGAGTTAATTTCCACATCCAAAAGAATAATTCCAAAAAAGTTAATTTATCTTGGTAATTTTCCAAATATTATTCAACCAAAATATGAATTTTTACTAATGGATAAAATTTCCTATTATAGTATGACTTGGAAGAACGTGGAAAAAGATATTATAGAACGCTATTATTTTAATAATAAAGAAGAAAAATATATTAATGAAATTTCAAGAAGAAAAAGAAATGAGATAAAATCTTTTTTAGAAGAAAAGGGTTATAATTTTAACAGAATAGAACAGTAAAAAGCAAAAGGAATCATTTTAAATGATTCTTTTTATTATAAAAAATATTGTTTTATAAAAAATGCACAAAGTGATATAATAGGATTGTTAGACGAAGAGTATAACAAAGTAGCAAATTATACATATGATTCATGGGGTAAAATAATATAGCTATTATTAATCCGTTTAGAATAGAAGTTATTATTATGATTCTGAATTAGAAATGTATTATTTGAATAGTAGATATTATAATCCTTATACTGGAAAATTTTTAAATGCTGATTGATTGCTTGGAGCAAATGAAGATGAGATAAGCTATAATTTATATGCTTATGTTAGTAATAATCCAATAAATATGCTCGATGAAAACGAGCAAGGAAAAATAAAAATAATAATTAATATTATTAAAAACCCTAAAAAAGCACTAAGTTTTGCAAAAGGATTATCTGAAAAGTATGGATTTAACATTAATTTTAAATAATATTATAAAGGATGTGACACATAAGATGATTAGTTATGTTATCCGTGATAAAAAACTTAAAAAAAATAAAGTTATAGATGAAAAAGAAAAATTAGAAATAGAAAAAAGATATATTGATTTAGTTATATGCATTTGTCAGCAATTAAAAGAAGATGTCCATTGTAAAATATTTCAAAAGAACTCTTTAGTCAACGATGAAAATGTTACTAAAAAAATGTTTGCGTTATATAGTAATTATCAAAATGATTCAATTATTCCTGTAGGTGAACTACAAGATGTAATTAAACTATTTCTTCGAAGTTACTGGATTGGAATTATTTATGGAAAAAATTTTAAAATTCATTTTTCCTCAAGTCATAAAATATACGTTGATATTTACGACGATGTGAAAATTGACAAAACTATATTAAATGGCTTTTATGTTGATATTTTGAATTTAACCAGTAATATAAAAGATTATTTTATAAAATTTGGTAAAAATAATACAATATATTTTTCTTACAATACTGGAACTTGTAAATATATGAATGATGGAAAAGAAAAAGAATTTGAAACCGTATTTTCAATATATAATTCTCAATACCCACCAATAATTAATAAAGAAAAGCAACAGGTGATAATAGTTAGTTACGAAAAGGGGTTATATTGTTATAACTATGAAACTGGTAAATTAGTGTGGCGTTTAAAAATAAAAAAAATACATGATAATTATTTTTATGAAAATAAAATTATTTGCTTAATTGAAGATAAAGGGATTGCTGTTATAGATGCCAGTAATAGTGAAGTTTTACAAAATATAGAAAGTAACGGAAATATTTTATTTAAAATTTCATCGGACGAAATCATATATGATCATGATGAAAATTTAATAATTTATGATTTGAACTTAAATAGAGAAAAGTATGTAATACCAGTTAATAAGATAAATACTAGTAATTCAAGATCTTTCATAATTAAAAATTGTATTAGGAAAAAAGATTATTTGATTTTTGATGGATTAGAATATCCAAAATATTTTTCCTTTAGAAAAAAACTTCATAAATTCTACAGAAAAATAAAAATAAATAATTTTAATTATAAAAAATAATAATATTATTGAGAATCATTTCAAAATGATTCTTTTTATTATAATAATTATTAACAAAAAGGGATAATAAAAAAGTTAAAAATTTAGTTTTAATTATTTAAAGCAATAATTGACTTTTAAAGGAAAAAACCATATAATTTTAATAGATATTTTTACCCATGAGAGGAGAGGTAATATGCAAAAACCTAAAGGTACATATGATATGTTTGGAAAAGATTCAGAAACTTATTTATACTTTAACAAAATAGTAGAATCTTTAATGGACAAATATAATTATAAATATTTTAAAACACCTACTTTTGAGCTTTCAGAAGTGTTCCATAGTGGAGTAGGTGAAACTACAGATATAGTTAGTAAAGAAACTTATGATTTTGTTGACCGCGGAGGAAGAAATATAACACTAAGACCAGAAGGAACAGCTGGTCTTGCTAGATGTTTAATTGAAAATAAACTATATGCTGAAAGTCTACCTTTAAAAGCCTGGTATTTAGGATCTATGTTTAGATATGAAAGACCACAAGCTGGAAGAAACAGAGAATTTACACAATTTGGTGTAGAGGCATATGGGATAGATGATCCATCTATAGATGCTGAAGTTATAAGTATATTAGTTAATTTATTTAAAATGATAGGTTTAACTGGAATAAAAGTAAATATAAATTCAGTTGGCGATAAAGAATCTAGAGAAAATTATAGAAATGCATTAGTAGAATATTTTAAACCAAATATAAACGATTTATGCGAAGATTGTAAAGTTAGATTTGAAAAAAATCCACTTAGAATGCTTGATTGTAAAATAGATGGCGAAAGCGAAATAATGAAAAACGCACCTATTATTACTGATTATTTAACAGAAGAAAGTAAAAAGCATTTTGAACTTGTTCAAAAGTATTTAAGCGATATGAATATTGATTTTGATGTTAACCCTAGAATAGTAAGAGGACTAGATTATTATACTAATACTGTTTTTGAAGTAGAAGCAGATATTAAGGGAAGCCAAAATGTATTAGGTGCAGGTGGAAGATATAATAATTTGATTCAAAATCTAGGAGGCCCAAGTGTTCCTGGTGTTGGATTTGCAGTAGGTGTTGATAGACTATTTTTAGCATTAAAAGAAAAAGAAATCGATTTAAGAGAAGAAAAAACTTTAGATATTTATGCATTTGCTACTAGTGAAAATGAAAAAGATTATTTAATCAGCTTAGTTAATACTTTAAGATTAAATGGTTTTGATGTTGATATGGATTATACATCAAGAAATATGAAAAACAACTTTTCTAGAGCCGATAAATTAGACGCTAAATTTATTATAATTATAGGCGAAGATGAAATTAAAAATGAATATGTAACTATAAAAGATAATAAAACAAAAGAAGGATTTAAAATTTCTTTAAATGAAATGATAGATTTTTTAGATAAGAAGTTAGAGGGATATAATGAAAATTAATAATACAAATATTAATATAAAAAACTTAGACGAAGAAGTTGTTTTATATGGATGGGTAAATAAAAAAAGAGACTTAGGTAGTTTAATTTTTATTGATTTAAGAGATAGATCTGGAATAATTCAATTAGTTTTTAATGAAAAACTATATGATAAGGCTTCTAGTCTTAAAAATGAATCAGTGATTAAAGTAAAAGGAAAAGTCTTAAAAAGAGAAACGGCAAACCCTAATTTACAAACAGGAGAAATTGAAATAGAAGTTAGCGAATTAGAAGTGTTAAATGAATCAAAAGATTTACCATTTGATTTAAATAATACAACAGCGTTAGAAGATACAAGACTTAAATATAGATATTTAGACTTAAGAAAAGAAAATTTAAAAAATAACTTAATGACTAAACATAAAATTATGCAAAGTACTAGAGCATATTTAAATGAAAATGATTTTCTAGAAATAGAAACACCTATTTTATGTAAATCAACACCAGAAGGAGCTAGAGATTATTTAGTTCCATCTAGAGTAAATAAAGGTTCGTTTTATGCACTTCCTCAATCTCCACAATTATTTAAACAATTACTTATGATGAGTGGACTTGAAAGATATTATCAAATTGCTAGATGTTTTAGAGATGAGGACTTAAGAGCTGATAGACAACCAGAATTTACACAAATAGACTTAGAGATGAGTTTTGTAAACGAAGAAGACGTTATGAATTTAACAGAAGGATTAATTTCTAAAATATTTAAAGATGTAAAAGGAATAGAGCTTACTAGACCATTTCCAAGAATGACATACAGAAAAGCAATGGATATGTATGGTAGCGATAAACCAGATACAAGATTCGATATGCCAATTATGAACATTACAGATGCTTTCTTAAATACTGATTTTAGCGTATTTAAAAGCGTTATAGAAGCAAATGGTATAATTAACTGTCTAGTAGTTAAAAATGCCGCAGATGCCTATTCTAGAAAAGATATAGACAAACTTCAGGAATTTGTTAAAATTTATAAAGCAAATGCGCTAGCATTCTTAAAATATGATGAGGAAATAACTGGAAGTATTGCTAAATTTATAACAGAAGAAATAAAAGAAAAATTAGAAATGATTTTATCTTTAGAAAAAAATGACCTAATTTTGATAGTTGCTGGAGAAGAAAAAATAGTTAAAGATTCTCTAGGGGCTTTAAGACTAAAATTGGGCAGAGATTTAAATTTAATAGATGCAAATAAGTTTAATTTGCTTTGGGTAACTGATTTTCCAATGTTTGAGTATTCTGAGGAAGCTGGTAGATATATTGCCTGTCATCATCCATTTACACACCCACAAGATGTAAATTCATTAAACGATAAGAAAAATGCATTAGCTAGAGCTTATGATATAGTTTTAAATGGTTATGAAATAGGTGGCGGAAGCATTCGTATTCATAAACCAGAAGTTCAAGAAAAAGTCTTAGAAGCATTAGGGTTTAGTTTGGAAGACGCCAATAAACAATTTGGGTTTTTATTAAACGCCTTAACATTTGGGGCTCCACCTCATGGAGGACTCGCACTAGGTCTTGAAAGACTTACAATGCTTTTATGTGGAACTGAAAATATAAGAGATGTAATTGCATTTCCAAAAACAACAAGTGCTTCTTGTTTAATGTCAGAAGCACCTAATAAAGTAAGCGAAAAGCAATTAGATGAACTTAATATAAAATTAAAATAAAAAAATTATTTAACAAAAAAATCTGACATTCGTGATAAAGTAGGAAAATATTTCTATGATCAAATAGAATGCAAATCAATAATTGTAATAGGGGGGATAACCCTCTTTTTTGTGTATAAAAAAAGCCATTATGAAATGACTTTTATAAAATATTTATCAATACATTGTTGTAATTCCTAGACCACGTTTAAGTGTTAATTGGGGGCCTGTAAAATGATTTTCATTTTCAATTGCCTCAGAGGTTCTTTTGAGTGATTCATGTAAATTATTTAGCGCTTTAGCATTTTTTTCCATAAATTTACGGCATTCAAACACGCTTGCTTGTTCAACATCAGGAGAAATATAATAAGTTATTCCAAATGAACATATAAATTCATAAAGTTTATTTATAGTAGGGTTAACATGGATAAGCAATTGAAATTTTTCATTTTCTTGATTGTTAGCATTATATATGTTTTTACACCTAGGATCATAATATTTAGAGGCATCATGAGACAGGCAAGCTATAGGCGTACCTAATGAAACTCCATTACCATGATCTATATTCAAAGTTTCAAGTAAATAATAATTTTCACAAACAATAAAATAAGGATCTCTAACTTTATAAATTTCAGGACAAATAAAAGAAATGGTTTCTATTTGTACAGGAACTTTTGTCAATCCAAAATCAACCGCACTATAATAATAAAACTCACCATTTTCAAATACTACCACCAATACTTTTGCGGCATCTATAAATCCAGTATGATATCCATGATGATATGCTGAAGGGTCTTTTTGTTTTACATCTTCTTTCTTTACTAAAGTCATAAAAACGCCTCTTTTCTGCATGAATTATTATACATTTTATAAATAATAAGTCAATTTTTTTATATGCCGAAGAATATACGTAAGGATTAAAACTATGTATAGAAAATAGATATAATTAGTAAATACACTAATTTAACAAAAATCGAAAACTTAAAATAATTTTCTTTTTATTTTAAAATAATGTATAATATCAAAAGAGGCGAAGATGTATGGAAAAATATCGTATAGTAGAAAAAAGTATAATTAAAACGTACCGCAAAAAAATATGGAGTAAGTTTATAAAAGCTATAAAAGATTATAAATTAATAGATGCAGACGATAAAATAGCTGTATGCATGAGTGGAGGTAAAGATTCATTTTTGCTAGCTAAATGTATGCAAGAATTACAAAGACACGGCGTATATAAAATAGATTTAGAATTTATAATTATGGATCCAGGTTATACTAAAGAAACGTTAAATAAAATAAAAGAAAATTTAAAACTATTAAATATTGATGCAAAAATATTTAAAACACCAGTATTTAAAATAGCAGATACTGCTGATAGTCCTTGCTATTTATGTGCCAAAATGAGAAGAGGTTATTTATATGATTATGCTAGTAAACTTGGTTGTAATAAAATAGCCCTTGGACATCATTTTGATGACGTTGTCGAAACAATACTTCTTAATTTAATATATAATGGTTCATATTCAAGTATGATGCCTAAATTAAAAAGTGATAATTTTGAAAATATTGAATTAATAAGACCACTTTATTTAGTAAGAGAAGCCGATATAATTAATTTTAAAAATTATAATAACTTAGAATTTATAGATTGTGCTTGCTCTGTGACAAAAAAACAAAGCGGAAAAAGAAGTGAAATGAAAAAACTAATAAAAGAATTAGAAAAATATAATAAAGATGCAGCTAAAGCAATTTTTACCTCAACATCTAATGTAAACCTTAATACGATAATTTCTTACCAAAAAGATAGAGAAAATCATAGCTTTTTAGATGAGTATAAAAATTAGGTTAAAAACTAGTGTAAAGCAGTTATATTTTTAGTGAATTTGTGGTATAATATAATTGTCTAAAAGAAGAATACCAATTCTGAAAAACCTACTAAGTATAACGATTGGGAGTCTAATTTACAAATGGTGTTGAATGCTCTATTATTAATAGAGAATCCTAAAATTTGTAATGTGATGCCCACCTGGGAGATCAGGTTTTTGATCGTTACGGTTTCTCTTTTGGACTTTTTTTGTGCCTAAATTTGACTAAAACGTTAAAATAATATATTATAAGACCTAATTATTAAGGAGCTGATAGGCATGGGTTTATTACTTTTGTATGAAGCTACTGTTATTGTAGCAGTTTCCTTTTTGTCCATTATTGCGGCTGTAAAGGGAATTGAAGTATATAAAAGAACTAAAAGAGAAAAACGCTATTCTGAAGATGCAAGAGCAGTAATTAATGATGCACCATTGTATTATGAAAAATTATTATGTAGCAATCAAATAGTAAAAAAACAAGATAATATAGATTTAGCAATATTACTTGCTATTTTAAATAATTCTGATTTAAGCAGCGTTATTGAAGTATTTGGAATAGAAATAGACAGTTTAAAAATGGCATCTTTCTTTCATAAAATAGATGGTGAAATTTCTTCAGATTCACCAGTTAAGGAAAGTATAAAAAGAAGAGTAGAAGAATTAATAGCAAATGAATTTTCTCAAAGAAGCCCCTTTAATGCAGATATGCTATTTTTAGCATTAGATTTCCAAAGTGAAACAGTTCATAATGTTATTTGGAATGCCATGAGGATAGAAGATGCAAAAGAGTATGATAAAAAAAATAAAGTAGAAAGTGAAGTGATAACAATGACTAAAAATACAAAAGATAAGGTTATGAAATCAATATATATTGACTTCAACGAGTATTTTATGAGAGTAGGCGATGAACCAGCAAATTGTTATGGAGAAAATAGCATAGATGTAGCTATACTTAAGGCTATTATTAACAATTGCAATTTAGAAGATTCTATAAATTTATTTGGAGTTAGTATAGATAGTTTGAAAAAAGCATCTGGTTATAAACCTATAGATGATTATCTATACTATGTGGAGGAACCTACATTACTGAAAAAAATACTTTTAAAAATAGCGAAACATAGAATTAAAAGAATTGTGAGTGAAGAATTTGGTGATGTAACTGACTTTGATGAAAAAATGATTCTTTTAGCTCTTAAAAATAATAGCTCATACATAAAAAAAATTATAGAAGAAGCTATGTCAATGGATAGAATGGGAGAAGAACCTGTTTTCTATGATCATCATTATCCAGAAGATAATACTATAGTTAAGTTCACAAAAAAACCTACTAATTAGTAGGTTTTTCATTTAATAAATCTTTTATTTTTTCAGTGTTTTTAAAACTCACTTTAGCTATTTCATTTAATTTGTCAAAACCATATTGTTTTACAATACTAGCGCCAATTTCATCTACTTTAGTTCCAGCACCTTTAGGTAAAATAATACCTAGTTCTTTAGAAAGCTCATTAAATTTTTTGATAAATATAAATCTACTGATTAATGAAGCACAAGCTACAGCTAAAGAAGCATCTTCACCTTTAGTTGTAAAGGTAATTCCTCTTTGAACATTTGAAACATCTTTTAAATAATTATAATAAACATAAGGTTTAGCAAATTCATCAACAATTATTTTTTCATATTTATGAGTAGAGGCTAAATTAAGTAAAACTTTATTATGTAATACAGCTTTAATCTTATTCATATTCATATTTTCGCCATACTCTTGATTGTACTCTTTATTAGATAAACAAATACTATAATATGGAATTTTTTTAATTATTTCTGGAACGATTTGTATTATTTTTTCATCAGTCATTTTTTTAGAATCTTTAACACCTAAGTTTTCTAAAAAAGGAATGTCTTCTTTTTTAACAAAGGCAGCACTTACTACAAGTGGTCCAAAATAGTCTCCGGTTCCAACTTCATCAGAACCAATAGCATCACAATTATATAAAGCAGGATTAACTGTTTTTTCTTTTTTTAACTTCTCATTATCAGATTTCTTTAATTCTAATTTCTTATCAGGATTTAAATGTTTTTCCATTTGTGACCACATACTAGCGTCTATGTCAGCGCTTATTCCTTGGAAAACAACTTTCCCAGATTCATATAAAGTAACAACTGTATCAGCCTCATCTGCTTGAAAAACAGCATAAGCCGGTGTTTTCATTCTTTTTTTATCTTCAAAATATTCAACCATTTTTTCTTTAGTATTATCACTTACTTTAAGCGTAATTGTTTTAGTTGGATTTTTTTTCATAATATCACCATTTCCATTTTATCATATTTTATCTTTAAAAAGAAAAATTTCTTTCTTTTTGTCATAAAAAGTAATATAATAAAATTGGAGGAAAGATATGGTTTTAGATATTGTAATCTTAATATTTTTATTATTTGGTGCTTTAATAGGCTTTAAAAATGGCTTTACAAAAAGTTTAGTAAGTATGCTTGGATCATTTATTGTTTTAATATTAGCATTTATATTAAAAGTTCCAGTAGCAAATTTACTTATGTCTATTTTTCCGTTTTTTGATTTTAATGGATTAACAGCTTTAAATGTTGTCATGTATCAGATGATAGCCTTTACACTTTTAGTGTTAATATTAGGTATTATTGTTAAAATATTATTATACGCAACAACTATTTTTGAAAAAATATTAAATGCAACAATTATTTTGGGATTTGCTTCTAAAGTATTAGGTGCTTTTGTAGGTTTTATAAGAAATTATATTATTATATTTATTGTTCTATATATTATGTCATTTCCATTCTTTAGTAATGTTAGCTTTATTAATGAGTCTAAAATGAAGCCATTTATTTTAGATCATACTTTAATACTTTCAAAAGTAGCTGAGGGAGCAACAGAACTAACAAAAGAAGTAGGAGAGCTTGCTAATGATAAAAATACAAATGCAGAAATAATAAAAATACTTGTAAAATATAATTTAATAAATGAAGAAAATGTAAATAAATTAATAGAAAAAGGAAAAATTAAAGAGTAGGAGGAAAATATTATGGAAATTATACATGGAGACAGTGAAAATTTTTATGATTTAATTAAAGGAGAGGCATTAGTTGATTTTTATGCAACTTGGTGTGGGCCTTGTAAAATGATGGGACCAGTTTTAGAAGAAATTAAGGATGAGATTCAAGTTGTTAAAATCGATATTGATGAAAATCCAGAACTTGCTAAAAAATACGGAGTTATGAGTGTTCCTACACTAATTCATTTCAAAAATGGAATGGAACACAAAGTTACAGTAGGTTATATACCTAAAGATGAGCTTTTAAAATGGTTAAAATAAAAGAGCGACTATCTAGTCGCTTTTTTGTGTTCATCATTATGACCTTTTAAATTTTCATATAGAGCTTTATTTATTCGTTCTATTGTATCTATAAATTTTGCATCATTTTCTATATCTCTAGAAATAAATAATTTCCCATATAATTCAATAGCCCATTTAAAACCTTTTAATCTAAAAATTTCTTCTTTGCCTTCTATATTGCGAATGAACTTATTTTCTTCTAATGAAGCAATAAATTTTGCACGAGCCCTTTCTAATTCCTCTCTATCATAACTATTTTTACATATTATTTCGTTATATTCAGTTAATAAAAAATCAATTCCTTCAATTGCACCTTCACAAAAACTTGGTAAAAATATCGTTTTCATAATCCCTCCTTATTTAATACTATTTTTAATAAATGAATCAAAAAGTGGATGACATTTAGTTGGTCTACTTTTAAATTCTGGATGAAATTGACATCCTATGAAATGTTTATGGCTTGGCAGTTCTACAATTTCCATTAAATTACTTTGTTCATTAACTCCAGAAAAGACAAGACCTTTTTCTTCTAAAATTTCTTTATATTTATTATTAAATTCATAACGGTGTCTATGACGCTCTAATATTTTATTTTGTTCATAATCAGCATAAGCTAAAGAACCTTTCTTTAAAGTACATTCGTAATTTCCAAGTCTTAATGTACCACCCATATTAGTAATGCCTTTTTGTTCTGCCATTAAATCTATTATAGGGTTTTCACACATAGAGTCAAATTCTCTCGAATTAGCATTTTCAATACCACAAACATTACGTGCAAATTCAATAGTAGCTAGTTGCATTCCTAAACAAATACCTAAAAATGGAACATTGTTTTCTCTAGCATATTTTATGGCTTTAATCATACCTTCAATTCCGCGGCTACCAAAACCTCCAGGAACAATAATTCCTTTGGAATTTTTAAATATTTTTTTAAGATCAACATTTCCTTCTAATTTTTCAGAATCAATCCAGTTGATTTTAATTTTTGTTTTATATTTATAACCAGCATGAGTAAGAGATTCAGCAACAGAAAGATAAGCATCGTGTAATTCTACATATTTTCCAACTAAAGCTATTTCGATTTCTTTACCTAAATTATCAACTGTATCTATTAGTTTTTCCCAGTATTTAATATTAGCTTTTGTTACTTTTAATCCAAATTGTTTTAATATTATAGTATCAGCATTTTGATTATAGTAATTAATTGGTATTTGATAAATATTTTTAACATCAACAGAATCAATTATATTTTCTTTTGGAATACTACAGTATAAAGCAATTTTTTTCTTTAGATGGTCGTCTAAAGAAACATTGCTTCTTGTTACAATCATGTCTGGTTGTATTCCTAAACTTCTAAGTTCAATAACAGAGTGCTGCGTTGGTTTTGTTTTCAGTTCATCAGAACCATATATAAATGGAACTAGAGTAGTGTGAACAAAGAAAGTATTTTCTTTTCCTTTTTCATTTCTAATTTGTCTTAATGCTTCAATAAAAGATAAAGATTCAATATCACCAATAGTACCACCAATTTCAGTAATAACTATGTCAGCACCGCTAGTAACACCTGCTTCATAAACTTTATTTTTAATTTCGTTGGTAACATGGGGAACTATTTGAACTGTTGCCCCTAAATAATCTCCACGGCGTTCTTTTTCAATTACTGATGAATATATTTTACCAGTAGTAATATTTGACGTATAGTTAAGTTCTTCATCAATGAATCTTTCATAGTGACCTAAGTCTAAATCTGTTTCAGACCCATCAGCAGTTACAAAAACTTCTCCATGTTGGAAAGGACTCATAGTTCCAGGATCAACATTAATATAAGGATCAAATTTTTGCATAAATACCTTATAACCTCTAGATTTTAATAAAAGAGCTAAAGAAGAAGCTGTAATTCCTTTACCTAAACCAGATACAACCCCTCCTGTAACAAAAACATATTTTGTCATAATACACCTCCAAAACAAATAAAAAAGCATTCTCAAATTATTTTTGAGAACGCTGTGGCTCTCTTTCATTATAGCACGCAAAAAAATAAAAAGGGAAGACTTTTTACAAAATATTGTCAACTTTATTATTTTATTATATAATTTTGATATGCCGCATTAGTATAAAGGTATTACGAGGCCATGGTAAGGCTTTAATTGGCGTTCGATTCTCCAATGCGGCACCATAGGGAAATTAGTCAAACTAATCGACTTTAAATATATGAAAGGTTAATTTCGGTTAACCTTTTTAATTTTAAGAAATTATAAAATAAAACTATTAATAGGCATATTAAGTACTATTTATTAAATTATTATAGGAGTGTTAATAATCATTGCTTGTAGCAACAGTATATTATTTATATAATGATTAATAGGGAAAGGAGTTGTTCTAGTGTGTTAAAAGAAAATATTAAGTCAATAAGAAAATCAAAAGGTTTATCACAAGAAGAACTTGCTATTAAACTAAATGTAGTAAGACAAACGATTTCTAAATGGGAGCAAGGATTATCAGTTCCTGATTCAGAAATGATAATTGCAATATCAGAGGTTTTTGAAACACCAGTAAGTATATTGCTTGGAGAAAATGTTGCTGAATCTAAAGCAAATTATTTACAAGTAGTTTCTGAACAATTAGAGATAATAAATTTACAATTATCACAAAGAAGAAATGCAAGAAGGAAAATGGTTCGCTTTTTATTAATCTTGTTATGCGTAATGATAATAATAGGTTTTTTAGCCTTAATTTTATTAAATAGTCCATATTTAAAGTGGGATTATAATGATCATGAAACCGCCTTTTTAGGGGTATCTTTTCACTCTTTTGAATGGTTGTTTATTAGAGTTGCCCCAGTTATTTTTATCACATCTATTATAGGGCTTTTTCTAACTCGTGAGAAAAGTTAAATGCCAAGAAATGAAAGACTAACTTTAATGATGATTGATTCATATTTAATTATTGTGATCATATTTCTAGTAAAAAATATTGTATAGCCAATATGCAATTTGAAAAAGAAGAATATTACGAAATAAAAAAAGCGATAATTACTTGGATTTTAAGTTCTTAATTATTGCTTTTTAATTTGCATTCTTTTCAAAATATGATATTATAACTTAAGTTTAAAAAGGAGAAGTTTATGGTTACAATTTTTGAAAAAATTAGATGGAAGTTATTTGAACTAAAGTCATTTATTTTATTTAGTTATGGTGCGGAAAAAGGACTTATAAGAAATTATGAGGGAAGCGTTATAGAGAGAGCAAAAAAAATTCGTTGTGGCGGAGTTCCACTATCGATATTACTTTTAGAAAGAAGTTTGACTGAAGGTAAATGCTATAATAGAGCTGCACTGCTTACTTTATGTTTTCCTGATGATAATTTTAAAGTTGTGACAGCTGCAATAGATAATTTAAAATACAATCCATTTTATATAAAGCAATTTAAAAACGGTGAAATTGGTAAAGAATATTCTTATCATTGTTTCGTTGAAAAAACTATGGAAGATGGATCTGTTTGGGTTTATGATACAAGTAATGGACTTGCATATGAAAAATCTCTATACTATAGAATGCAGAAACCTAAAATTGTAGAACAAAAATGTAAAGATGAAGCCCTTGAATATTTAAGAAAAGTTTTTAAAATTAACAGAAAAAAACAAAATGAAAAAAGTGTTAGAAATATGATTCATCATTTAGAAAGAAATTTATCTCCTATACAGTCATCATACTGCATAGTTTTGCAAGAAGAACTAAAAAAGCTTAGAGGTAAATTAAATGAAGAGGTAGAAGAAAATCATAGCTTTCGGGCTGCTAAGAAATTAATTTTAACAAGAAATGAAGATGATTAATGTGCTAAAAAAGGTGTTAAAACAAATAATAAATGGTTTAAAAAATTTAGGGATTATTATTTTAGGTCTTATTGGATTTAGTTTTACTAAAAATAAAAAACAAGTTGAAAACGAAGATACAACTGAAAGTACTGGTGGGACCAATAAAGTTAATAGTTCAGTTTTATTTAGTAGTAATTCATCAAACGAAAAAACAGAGAAGCAATCAGTTTTTAATAAAGAAGATAATTTAGAAATAAAAAAAGAAGAAAAAATATTAGTAAAAAACTTTTCTAATGAAGACTTCTGGGAAGCATTAGGAATTAAAATATACAATGATGAGAACTTCAATATAATAATTAAGGAAGTTTTTGAAAATAGTGTTGCAGATAAAGCTGGGTTAGAAGCTGGAGATATTATTACAAAAGTTAATGATGAAAGCTTTAAAAATACTAAAACTACAGTTTTTCTAAAAGAAATGGAAAAATACAAATATAAAGAGAAAAAAATAAAAGTTATAAGAAAAAACAAAGAAGAAAAGGTTATTATTCCAGGTCCTATTTGTAAAGAAACAAAAGAAGAAATAAAAGAAAAGGAAAATAATGATTTAGGTTTAAATAAAACAAATGATGAAAAAATAGAAAATATAGAAACTAAAAATTTAAATATAGAAAAAGAGTTTTATCAAGATAAAATAGATTCTGAAGAATTTAGTAATGTTACTTATGAAGAAAAACACATAGAAAATAGTTTCGAAAATAAAGAAGATTCTTTTTTATCAAATGAAAAATCTACAGTAGAAACTAAAATAGAAAATATCGTACCCATAATAAAATTTCAAGAGGAAATTAAAGAAGAAATAAAACCTAAAGATAAAAATATTTTAAAAGTAAAAACAGAAAAAATAGAACAAGTAGATGAGCAAAAATGCCAGGCAGATATCAGTAGTAAAGAAGATACTACTGTAGAACCAGAAAAAATACAAGAAAATGAAGAAGTAAACAAAGAAAAGGAAAATAAAAAGGAAAAAGAAAATAAACAAGAAACAAAAGCAGAAATTACTGAAAGAGAAGCCATTATGATTTCTAAAATTACTGATGAAGACATTAAAGAAAAAGAGAAAAAAATAGAAAAAAGCTATAATGAAAAAAAGACTTTATTAGATATTTTAAAAGTAGATAATCGTTTTAAAATTGGACTAATGCCTTTTATGATTTTTAAAAGAAGAATGGTTAGAAATTTATATAAAGCCTATTTATTAAACAATAGTTTAATAGGTGCGCGAAAATTAATTGGAGTCACTGATGCTCATTTTCAAAGGTTAAATTATATGGATTTAGTCTATCATATAAGAACAACTAGTACTTTTAAAAATATGACATTTGATAATTTATATCAAATAGATATGCTTAAATTTGAACTTCAAAATAAATATGGAGATGAGTTAAAGACAGATCCAGATCTTATAGATGCAATGGACCGTATAAACTATTTAGAATCTAGAACTATTGCTAGACATCAAAGATTAATTGAAAAAGAAAAAGAACTTCTAAGAAAAAAGCAAAAAAGATTAATACTAACTAAGAAAAACGATAATTAAATCGTTTTTTCTTTATTTTAAATATGGTATAATGATCTCAAGTGATGTTGTATGAATAATAGAGAAGAACTTAAATTAATTAATCAAATAAAAAAAATATCAAAAACTAAAATCATTTTTATATTTATTATGATAATCTGTTTTTTATTTCTTTTAGTATGCTTAATTATGACACCTAAATTAAAACTAAAAGGTAGTAATGAAATAACTTTAAAATATCCAGATAAATATACTGAACCAGGATATACTTCTAAAATAATTGGTGGTGATATTACCAAAGATGTTGTTATCGTAGGTAAAGTAAATTATTCTAAACCAGGCACATACACAGTAACTTATATTTCTAAAAATTTTATATTTGAAACAAAAGTAACAAGAACAGTAAATGTTATAGATGATGAAAGTCCAATAATAAAATTAAAAGGAAACGAAGAAGTTTTAGTTTGTCCTAATCAAAAATATAAAGAAGAGGGGTTTGAAATAACAGATAATTTTGATAAAAACTTAAAACCAGAAATTATAGAAAACGAAAATGAAATAATTTATGTTGTCAAAGACTCATCTGGAAATAAGACCAAAAAAATAAGAAAACTAGTATACGCTGATGAAACTAAACCCGAAATAAAGCTAAAAGGTTTTTCAAAAACATATCTATGGTTAAATAGTAAATATAATGATGCTGGCTTTAGTGCTAATGATAATTGTGATGGAAATTTAACAAATAAAGTTAAAGTCACAGGAAAAGTAGATACTTCAGCTCCAGGAGCATATAAAATAACTTATAGTGTTTCTGATAAGGCAGGGAATAAGCAAGTAGTTACTAGAGAAGTAATAGTCCAAAAACAAACAATAAATACCTCTGGATGTGGTATAAAAGGCGCTATATATTTAACTTTTGATGATGGCCCTAATGAGGCGGTTACCAACCAGATATTAAATATTTTAAAAGAAGAAAATGTAAAAGCAACCTTCTTCGTTACTAATAAAGGACCCGATTATTTAATAAAAAGAGAGTATGAAGAAGGACATACAGTAGGGCTTCATACGGCTTCTCACAATTATTCTAACCTTTATTCTTCTAAGGAAGCATATTTTGAGGATTTAAATGCTGTTTCCAGCAGAGTTAAAAGAATAACTGGGTATGATTCTAAATTTATTAGATTTCCAGGAGGAAGCAGTAATACTGTAAGTAAAAAATATCAACAAGGATTAATGACAACACTTACCAATGAGGTTGTTAAAAAAGGATACAAGTACTATGATTGGAATATAAGTTCTGAAGATGCTGGAAAATGTTCCAGTATTAGAACTAAAGAATGTGTTTATCAAAATACAGTAAATCAATTATCTAAAAACAGATGTAATATGGTTTTAATGCACGATATTAAATCATATACAGCTAATGCTCTTAGGGATATTATTAAGTATGGTAAAAATAATGGGTATGTATTTATGCAAATAAATAATAGTACACCAATGGTAAAACAAAGAGTAAATAATTAAAAAATAGTCAGTAGAATATACTGACTTTTATTATAAATATGATATAATGATAAGAGGTGATTAATTATGAAATTAAGTAAAGACTTTTTTTACACACTAAGGGAAGATGCAAAAGGTGAAGACAGTACTAGTTCTAATTTGCTAGTTAAATCAGGCATGATAAAAAAGAGCAGTGCTGGAGTATATATGTTTATGCCATTAGGATATAGAGTAAAAACAAAAATAGAAAATATAATTAGAGATGAGATGAATAAAGCAGGTGCAAGTGAACTTACAATGCCTGCCCTTATTCCAGAAGACGTTTTTATAAAATCTGGTAGACGAGATAATTTTGGTAATGACATGTTTTCACTTAAAGACCGTGCAGATAGAGATTATGTTTTAGGACCAACACATGAAGAATTATTTGTTGAAGCTGCAAGTATGAAAATAAAATCTTACCGTGATTTGCCATTTAATATATATCAATTTCAAAATAAATTCAGAGATGAAGCAAGACCAAGATATGGGCTTATTAGAACCCGTGAATTCACAATGAAAGATGCCTATAGTTTTGATGCAGATTTAGAAAGTGCAAATGCTTCTTATAAAAAAATGTATGATGCATATAACAATATTTTTGATAGAATGGATATTGATTATCGAGTTGTTAAAGCTGATACTGGTGCGATGGGTGGCCTATTATCAGAAGAGTATCAAGCAGTTACTGAAATTGGAGAAGATACATTAGTTCTTTGTGATAGCTGTGATTTTTCTTCAAATATTGAAATTGCTGAAGTAAAAACCAGCAATATTAAAAATGAAGAAGAAAAAAAGCAAATGGAATTAATTGATACTCCAAACGTTCATACAATTGATGAACTTGCAAGCTTTTTAAATGTTTCTACAGATAGATGCGTTAAAACTTTAGTTTGTAATATAGATGGCGAAATTGTATTTGCTTTAGTAAAAGGAAACAAAGAATTAAATGATACAAAATTAGGAAAATTATTTAGTGCTACAAGTGTTGAAATGGCTACTGAAGATGATCTTAAAAAAGTTACAGATGCATCATTTGGTTCATTAGGACCTGTTGGAGTAAAAGCAAAAATTGTTATTGATAATGAAGTAAATAATATGAGTAATTTTATTGTAGGAGCTAACATTACTGATAAGCATTATATAAATGTTAATTTAGATGATTTCGATATTTATAAAGTTGCTGATATTGTTAATATTGAAGAAGGTAACACATGTCCAAAATGTGGAGGAAAGATATATTTTAAAAAAGGAATCGAAGTTGGAAATTTATTTAATCTAGGTACTAAATATTCAGAATCATTAGGACTTACATATTTAAATGAAGAAAACGAAAGTGTACCTGTTGTTATGGGAAGTTATGGTATTGGAACAGCTAGATGTATGGCTGCCGTTGTAGAACAACATAATGATGATAATGGAATTATCTGGCCAAAAGAAATTGCCCCATATACAGTTGGAATTGTGTTAATTAATCCAAAAGATGAAATTCAAAATGAATTAGCGCATAATTTATATAACATGCTTTGGGAACAAGGAATAGATACATTATTAGATGATAGAAATGAAAGACCAGGCGTTAAATTCAAAGATATGGATCTAATCGGTTTACCTATAAAAATAACTGTTGGTAAAAGAGCAAACGAAAATATAGTTGAATTTAAAACTCGTGACGGTAAAATTAATAAAGAAATTGAAATAGAAACAATATTAAAAGAGATTAGAGAAATCTAGTCTTTTTAATTTGACTTTATATATTAAAAAGCATATACTATTGGCATAAAATTATGGAAGATAGATAATTTTTTCATAATTTTAAGAAGTGGTGATGTTATGGAAGAAAAAGAAGTGTTTGCTAAGGGCATGTGCTTTAAAAAAATATTTTGGATTTTTATATTCGGATGTATATTTGGTTGTGTTATGGAAATGACGCTACATTTTATACAAAACGATGGCGAATTAGTATCAAGAAAAGGATTAATATATGGCCCTTTTAATCCTGTTTATGGATTAGGTGCGGTGCTTTTTACAGTATTTTTATATAAAAGAAAAAATATAATAGTTATTTTCTTTTTAGCTGCAATACTTGGCGGATTGTTCGAATTTTTATGTTCTTATTTTCAAGAAATGTTATTTGGAACAATTTCTTGGGACTATAGTAATAAACCGTTGAATATTGGTGGAAGAACAAGTGCTTTATATATGTTCTATTGGGGATGCTTAGGTGTTGTTTTCATTAAAATCGTCTACCCATTTTTATCAAAAACAATAGAAAAAATTCCAATTAAAATAGGAAATATTATAACAAGAATTATGGTAATCTTTATGATCTTTAATTGTGTAATTTCTCTTGTAGCTAGCCTTAGACAAGAAGAACGAAAAGAAGGCGTAGAACCACAAAATAAAGTTGAAAAAATAATTGATGAAAAATATCCAGATTCTAGATTAGATAAAATATATGAAAACTCTAAAGATGCTTAATGCATCTTTTTTCTGACATTTTATTTTCGTAATTTATTTTAAAATAAAAATGGTGATTTTATGTATATTGAAAGTATATTTATTTTAGACTTTTGGATTAATTTCTTAATAATATATGCAACATCAGCGATTTTAAAAAGAAAAATAAAACTCTTTAATGTAATTCTTTCCAGTTTTATAGGAAGTGTATCAGTAATTATTTTGTTTTTAAATATAAGTGAGATCCAAAGAATAATTTTAAAAATTTATTTTAGTATTCTTATTGTATTATTTGCTTTCAATTATAAGAATTTAAAATATACTTTTATTAATTTAATTACGTTTTATTTTATTAATATTATGTTAGGGGGTGTTTTTTATCTATTTAAAATAGAAAATTTCTATAATTCAATTGTTTTTTTATTCATATTATCACCAATAATTATATATATTTATATAAGACAAGCTAAATTATTAAAAACAAAAGAAGAATTATTTTTTAAGGTAATGGTTTATATTGAAGGAAAGTCAATAGATTTAATTGGTTTTTTAGATAGTGGTAATACACTAACTTATAAAAAAATCCCTGTTATAATTACCAATCTTAATAATAATTTCAAATCAAAAAAAATTTATATACCTTATAATACAATTGGAAATTATGGACTTTTGGAATGTGTAAAAACAGATAAAGTTGTTGTTAATGACAAAGAATATAAGGATGTGATGCTTGGTTTTAGTAATAATTTTGAAATAGATGGTGCAAATGTTTTACTAAATGCAAAAATGGGGGAATAAAATGATAAAACTATTAAACAAAATATTAGAAGTGTTTTTTAAAAAAGAAGGCGTTTTTTTTATCGGAAGTACTGATAAGTTACCAGGACCTCTTTCTAAAGAAGAAGAAACTAAATATGTATTAAAATCAATGGAGGGGGATAAATATGCCAAAGATAAGCTGATCGAACACAATTTAAGATTAGTAGTGTTTTTGTCTAAAAAATATGAAAATACAGGCATTGATTTAGAAGATTTAGTTAGTATTGGCAGTGTAGGCTTAATTAAAGGTGTTAATACATATAAACTAGATAAAAATATTAAACTGGCAACATATGCTTCAAGGTGTATAGATAATGAAATACTTATGTTTTTAAGAAAAAATAAAAAAAGAAGGGGAGAAATAAGTTTTGAAGATAATTTAAGCTATGATTCTGAAGGTAATGAATTACACTTAGAAGATGTTTTAGGTACTGAACCAGATATAGTAACGAAAGGGTTAGAAAAAGAAATAGAAAAAAGTTTATTATACCAAGAAATAAATAAACTTAGTCCTAGAGATAAACAAATAATGATTTTAAGATATGGCCTTTTTAATACTGAAGAATTAACGCAAAAAGATGTGGCGAAATTATTAGGCATAAGTCAATCCTATATTTCCAGAATAGAAAAGAAAGTAATAAATAGGCTTAAAAATATGACAGATTTCAACTGATATCCAAAATGGATATTTTTTTATTTTTTTGTGCTTTTGTTTTTGCTGTAAATCTACTTCCTGCATATAATTTATTAGAATGGAGGTAGAAATGAATAATTACGAAAAAGCAATGCAAAAAATTGCTCGTGATCAAAAATGTAAAACGGTTTCTTGCTGTTGTGGTCCTGCAATTGGACCAACTGGGCCAACAGGTCCTGCAGGTCCAGCGACTATCACTATAGCAGATACTAATACTACAGAACCTGGAACAAATGCGAGTGTTGTAAATATTGGAGATAATCAAAATGCTATTTTAGAGTTTTCGATTCCAAGAGGTGCAACAGGAGCTACAGGAGCACAAGGGCCAAGGGGTTTGCAAGGACTCCAGGGAGCCACAGGTCCACAAGGTATTCAAGGTCCTACAGGGCCTATAGGACCAACAGGCCCTACTGGAGCTACTGGTCCGCAAGGAACACAAGGGATTCCCGGAACAATCGGTCCGACTGGACCAATTGGCGCAACTGGCCCACAAGGTATTCAGGGGCCAACAGGGGCAACTGGTAGTACTGGAGCTGCAGGTGTAACAGGTCCTACTGGTGCCACTGGACCAACCGGTGCTACAGGTGCGGCTAGTACAGTACCAGGACCTACAGGTGCGACAGGGCCTCAGGGATTGCAAGGAGTCACTGGACCAACTGGCCCAATTGGACCTCAAGGTTTAACTGGTGAAATTGGTGCGACAGGGCCTACTGGAGCTACTGGTCCACAAGGAATACAAGGGATTCCTGGAACAATTGGCCCAACAGGTCCACAAGGTATTCAAGGTCCTACTGGTCCGACTGGACCAACCGGTGCATCAGGGATACAAGGATTAACCGGTCCAACTGGGGCTACAGGACCAACAGGACCTAATGCAGGTTTGGCAGCCTATGGCGGTAGATATAGTGATGCTCCGCAAACAATCAATTTAACTTTGGGTGGGACTAGTCAAGTAGCACTACCAACTGTTATGCCTGAAAATAACATTACAACAGCCACTGCTAACACATTAACCCTTACTCAAGCAGGGACTTATAAAATTGATTGGTATTTAAATGCTTCAGCAGCTATTGGAACAACACTTACTTTAGCTATTAGACAAAATGGAACAAATATACCAGGGGCAGTTATTTCTAGATTATTAGCTGTTGGTGTAGAATCTATTTATAGTGGCAGTGTAATCGTAACCTTACCAGCAGGAACAAACATAGATATGGCTCTTAGTGCCTTAATAGCCGTTGGTGTTACTTTAGGCTCTGGAACAAACGCAAGTTTAACTGTAACTAAAATAAGTGCTTAATAAAGAAAAAAATAAATATAAGGTTTACGTTTATGCTATTTCTAAAAATGAGGAAAAATTTGTTGATAGGTGGATGAATAGTGTTAATGAAGCAGATGCAGTTTATGTATTAGATACTGGTTCAACAGATAAAACTATTGAAAAATTAAAAAAACAAGGAGCAATAGTCAAAAAAGGTAATATAAAACCATTTAGATTTGATACTGCTCGTAATGAATCATTAAATATGGTTCCTGACGATGCAGATATTTGCCTTTGTATAGATATTGATGAAGTTTTAGAAAAAGGATGGAGAAAGAAATTAGAGTCTATTTGGAATCCGACTTTAACTAGACTTAGATATAACTATATTTGGAGTTTTGATAAATATGGAAATCCTGCAGTAAACTTTTATGCTGATAAAATCCATGTAAAAAAAGGATATAAATGGGTTCATCCAGTACATGAAGTATTATCATATGAGGGGAATGAAATAACAGTAATAACAGATGAGTTTACTATTAAACATTATCCCGATTCTTCTAAATCTAGAGGATCATATCTTCCGCTACTTGAAATGTCCGTAGAAGAAGATCCAGACGATGATCGTAATATGCATTATTTAGGTAGAGAATATATGTATTATAAAAGATATCAAGAATGTATCGATACACTTATTAAATACTTAGAAATGCCAAATGCTGTATGGAAAGATGAAAGATCTGCTTCTATGCGCTTTATTGCTAGATCATATAAAGCTTTAAATAGAATGAGAGAATCAAAAATGTGGTTAGAACTTGCTAAAAAAGAAACTCCTTATTTAAGAGAACCATTTGTAGAAAGTGCATTATTAGAATATGAAAATGGAAATTATCAAGAAGCAATTAAAAATATTGAGATAGCCTTAGCTCTTGAAAAACCATATAAAAATTATATAAATGAACCATTTTGCTATGATGGAACTGTCTATGACATATTATCCCTCTCCCTTTTTAATACTGATAGAAAAGCAGAAGCTATTTATTATGTAAAAAAAGCTTTAGATTATGACCCCAATAATGAAAGATTAAAAAATAATCTTGAAATTATGAAAAATAGCGTAAAAGAGTCCTAAAAATGGACTTTTTTACTTTTGAATTAAAAATCTTTTTGATATAATTGAAACAGGTGATAAAATGGAAGCAAAATTAATGAAAATAATTAAACAAGTTCCATCGTTTTTTTTAATTACGATAGGTGCAGTGCTAGCTGCAGCAGCACTTGAAATATTTTTAATCCCAAACTCAATAATTGATGGAGGTCTTACTGGTATTTCTATTATTTTAAATAAACTATTTAAATTACCAGTTAGTGTATTTATTATAATTTTAAACATTCCGTTTTTTATATTAGCTTATAAGAGCATGGGTAAAAGATTCGTTGTTAAAGCAGTGTATGCAATTATAGTATTTACCGTTTTACTTGAAGTTTTTGAACCAGTAGAAGAGGTTACAGATGATATTTTACTTGCAACAGTTTATGGAGGCCTTTTACTAGGAATAGGTGTTGGGCTTGTAATTAGAGGAGGAGCTTGCCTTGATGGTACTGAAGTGGTAGCTATAGTTATTAGTAAAAAATCATCACTTTCAGTAGGCCAAATGATCTTCTTCTTTAATATATTTGTATATGGTTCAGCTATATTTGTATTTGGACCAGATAGAGCGTTATACTCACTTCTTATGTATGTAGTAACATATAAATTAATAGATATTGTATCAGATGAATTTAATCAAGCAAAAGCTGCAATTATAATAACTGAACGAAAAGAAAAAATCTCTGATGCGATATTCAAAGAATTAGGAAGAACAGTTACAATTTGGGAAGGTGAAGGAAAAGTATCTAAAGCACCTAAATCAATTTTATATACCGTTATAACTAGATTAGAAGTTCCAAGATTAAAAGAAATAGTGGAAAATGCCGATACATCATCATTTGTAGCAATATCAGACATTTCAGACATTATTGGAAATCACATCAAGAAAATACCAGAAAAAGAGGATCAAAATGAACAAAAATAAAATAATTAAAATTGCTGGAATTATAGTATTTTTAACTATTTTCTTTTTTATTGCATTTAGCATAAACAAAGAATATATAAATAGATTTGATATGTATGCATATGATTTGTCACAAACAATTAATACACCATTTACAACATTCTTATTTAAAATAATAACATCTTTATCAGGAGTAGAATTTGTTTGTCTAGCACTTGTATTATGCTTACTTTTTATTAAAAACAAAAAGAAAAGAAATACCATTTTGTTAATAGCGTTTTTAGTAGTTTTAATAAATCAAATAGTCAAAATTATTATTGCTCGTCCAAGGCCAGAAGATATTATGATGATAACTGAAATCGGTTATAGTTTTCCAAGTGCTCATGCAATGTTTTCCTTTGCATTTTATGGTATGTTTTTATACTATTTGTTACAATCTAAAATGTCTAAAAAAAAGAAAATATTAATGGGAACAGTTCTTTGCTTATTAATAATTTTAATACCAATTACAAGAATTTATTTAGGTGTTCATTTTGCTAGTGATGTTATTGCAGGTGTTAGTTTATCAGCATCCATCCTACTAATATACAGTTTACTTAATGAAAAAAAGGCATAAAATGTCTTTTTTTCTTATTAAAATTGAAAAAAAAACAATTTTGTGGTAAATTATATGTGGTGATTTTGATGAAAAAAGAAGACCTTAATATTGATAAAGCGATTCCAAAACACGCTACCGCATCATTATTTATGATTTATGAAGGCAAAATGTGTTTAGCTTATCCAATGGTCAGAAATGCATATATGATCGAAGAAGATACAAATGATTTTGTTGTTACAGTATCGAAAACTAAAAAAGTAATATACGAAAAAATCAAAATTGAAGAACTTGAAATGAATCATGAAATAATAGAAACTGATTTTATTAAAGCAGATCTTGATATAAATAGTATTATTATTGACGATCCAAAAAGCGTGAGTATTTTTGCGGATAAAACAAGTGAAGAAATAATTGAAATATTAGGTAAATCATATAACGTTTTATTAGATAACTTAGTTTCTTCAAATTATTTTACATTAGAATCTGTTGTAATGGCAATTGCTAGTATAATAAAACATGCTGAAGGTAGAGAAGATAAATTAGATGATGAAGAACTTATAATATATGAAACATATATTGATAAAATTAAACAAATAGAATCTTCTATACTTGAAAGTTATATTAAAGAAAATATTATTAATTTTGACTTAATAAAAGAGTTCTATACATACTTATTAATTACTGAACCATATAATATTAAATTGTTTGAATCATCATTAAATAAAATTAAAGAATTTATAACAGAAACCACAAATTAGTGGTTTTTTTGTATAAAAAAATATTTTAGTTCCCATTATTAAAACAGAAAGGAGAATTAATAATGGCACGTCATAAAGTAGAAATTTGTGGCGTGAATACTGCGAATATTAAAGTTTTAACTCCAGAAGAAACAAAAACACTTCTAAAAAAATACCAAGAAGGGGATAGTGAAGCCAAAGAAGAATTAATAAATGGAAACCTAAAGCTAGTTTTATCAATTTTAAAAAGATATAATAACCGTACTGACAATATGGATGATTTATTTCAGGTTGGATGTATTGGATTAATAAAAGCTATCGAAAATTTTGATTTATCTCATGATGTAAGATTTAGTACTTATGCAGTTCCAATGATTTTAGGAGAAGTAAAAAGATATTTAAGAGATAATAACAGTGTTAGAATAGCTAGAAGTATAAAAGATACAGCATATAAAGTTTTAAAATTTAAAGAAAGTTTTATAAATAAAAATGGGAAAGAACCATCTATAGAAGAAATTGGCAAAGCATTAGAATTAAGCGAATATGAAATTGCCACTGCATTAAATGCTTTAAAAGATACTATTAGTATGTTTGAGCCAATTTATAACGACGGTGGTGATGTGATTTATCTAGAAGATCAATTAGAAAGTAATGATGGTAGTATATATGATAATGAAACTAAAATATCATTAAAAGAAGCTATGAAAAAACTTAAAGAAAAAGAAAAATACATTTTAACTCAAAGATATATGATAGGAAAAACACAAATGGAATTAGCTGAAGAAATTGGTATTAGTCAAGCACAAATTTCGAGGCTTGAAAAAAGTGGCTTAGAAAACATTAGGAAAATGATATCTTAAAAATCATATAATTAAATGATAGGAGGGCAAGTATGTTTTTATCCTCAATGCAAGAAAAAGATATCATTAATACATTTGATGGCAAAAAAATAGGCACAATTATTGATGCCGAAGTAGATGAGAATGGAAAAGTAACAACACTTTTTGTTCAAAATAGAAAGTTTTTCTTTTTAATTGGAAAAAAACATGAAATAAAATGGTCATCAATAGAAAAAATTGGAAAAGATGTAATTTTAGTAAAATTTGATAATTTATAAACACTTATTTAAGTGTTTTTTTGATATAATTAAATTGGTGATAATATGAAATTTTTAAAACAAAATATAAATTATATAATTTTTGCGATTATCTTTATACTACTTATAATAATTTTCTTTTTATATTCTACAAAAGAAAAAGAAAGTATAAGCACTTTTAAAAATGATGGGATTCAGTTAGTAAAAATCTACACTAATAAAAATGCAAATAAAATATTTAAAAAAATTGAAAAAGAAAAAGATACTAATAATATCATTAAAATACTTAATGATGAAGGCGTTTCAAAATATATAATTAATAATAACGGTATTGTAACAGCAGGAAATCATTATGGCGATGGAAAGTATTCAGTTAGTATTATCAAAGATGGAAAAGTAACAGATATTGTATATTTAAAAAATGAAACATTATATATTGTAGAAGAAGATAATTCTTTAGCTGCATCTATAGATAAAGATTATAATAAAGCTAAAGAAAATGCTAATCAAATAATAAAAAATAAAGAATTAAAAGAAGAAAATGCATCTTATTTAATAGAAAATAATAAAAAAACAATGACAAAAAAATTTAAAAAATATTTAAAAACCAATTAATCAAAACATATGTTGGCCAAGCTTTTGTCAATATATGGAAGAAAAAATATTGATATTTTATGATACTAAAAAATTTAAATAATTTTTATCTAAAAATGTCTTTAAAAAAATTTTTTTCTGTGATAAACTAAGTTATGTGATTTTACTTAGTGCCAAGCATTAGCATTAAAAATAAAAAGAATTGTGGAGTGATTTTATGTACGTTTTATTTGAAATACAAGATAAGTATATTATAATGTTTGGAGTGGTTTTAGTTCTAGCACTTGCTGTAGCAGGCGTAATTATATATATATATAATAAGAAAAATCGTGTTAAACCAATAGCCGAAAATGAACGTTTTGAAGAAGTGAGTGAAATAGAAGAAGTAAAACCTACTGAACTTACTGAAGAACAAAAAAAAGCGAGAGAAGAGCTTGAAAAAGTGTTTAATCAAATGAATGCTGATCTTCAAAAAGAGCCAGAAAAGGTTGTTGATACTTTTGAAAGAGAACAAGAAGAAAATGCAATTATTAGTTATCAAGAACTAATTAAACAAGTCAAAGGTATGGAAATTAAAGAAGAGAAAAAAGAACCAATAGTAGAAGAAACTAAAGAGATAGAAACAAAAGATCTTATTAAAAGTGTAATAAGTACAGAATTATTTACAGAAGAACCAGTTAAGGAAGAAAAAAAGGAAAATTATTTAGAGGCATTAGAAAATTTAAAACCAAACATTAAAACAGCAAGCATCGAAGAAAGAAAACCTTACTCAGGTAAAAGTTCAAAATTTAATACCTCTGAAATTATATCTCCAATTTTCGGAAGACAAGATCCAAAAGAGATAGAAGAATCATTTAAAATGGAAGAAGCTTATACAGCTATTTCACAAGATGAAGAACAAAAACAAAACTCAGATTTTTTACAAACTTTAAAAGAATTTAGAAACAACTTATAATAGTTGTTTTAATTTGACATGCTTTAAGTAAAAATGTAATATTAATGCAAAGGAGGTTAGTATTATGACCTTTAAAATATACACCTTAGGATGTAAGGTAAACACTTATGAAAGTACAGTAATGGAAGAATTATTAGAAAAAGCAGGATATACAAAATCAGAAACACCTAATATCTGTATAATAAACACATGTACTGTAACTAATACTGCTGATAATAAATCAGCTAAACTAATTAGAAGATTAAAAAGAGAATTTCCAAATGCAATTATCGTAGCTACAGGGTGTTTAGTCCAAAATAAAGGAACCGATTTAGAATCATTAGGTATCGATATTGCTATTGGAAATAAAAATAAATCAAAAATTGTTTCTTATATAGAAGAATATAAAAATAAAATGATAATAGATGTTAGTTCATTAGATAATGAACCATTTGAATGTATGAAACTTAATAATTTTAATTTGACAAGAGCGTATATTAAAATAGAAGATGGCTGTAATAATTATTGTTCTTATTGTATAATTCCTTATGTTAGAGGAAACGTAAGAAGTAAACCACATGATGAAGTTATAAGCGAAACTAAAAATTTAATAAAAACAGGCCATAGAGAAATTGTTTTAACTGGTATTCATACTGGTCATTATCAAGATGGTGAATATGATTTTTCAGACCTATTAACTGATCTAGTTAAAATACAGGGATTAGAAAGACTTAGAATTTCATCAATAGAAATAACAGAATTAAATGATAAGTTTTTAGATGTTTTAAAAAATAGTGAAATTCTAGTAGACCATATGCACATTCCACTTCAATCAGGATCAAACAGAATATTAAAACTAATGAATAGAAAATATGATAAAGAATATTTCATAGAAAAAATAGAAAAAATAAGAAAAATAAGACCTAATATTTCTATTACAACAGATGTAATTACTGGATTTCCTGGCGAAACAGAAGAATTATATGAAGAAACAATGGAAACTATTAAAAAAATTAAGTTTAGTAAATTACACGTATTTCCTTATTCAAATAGAAAAGGTACAGTAGCCGATAAAATGCCAAATCAGATTTCAAACGAAATCAAAAAAGAAAGAGTAAAAAAATTATTAGAATTATCTAAAAAACTAGAAATAGAATATATGAATAAGTTTATAAATAAGGAAGTTATTTTTTTACCAGAAGTAATAAAAGATAATCATGTAATTGGGCACACTGGTAATTATTTATTAGTCAAAACCGATAAAGTTCCATTAAATGAAACTATAAAAATAAAACTTACAGATGTAAATTACCCATATATAAATGGTGTATTTATTGACGAAAGTATACATATTTGATATATTTAAAATAGGTGATAGTATGACATATGGAAGTAAAGGGAAATTTTGGAGTGAATATGATGCTTTAGAACAGCTTTCAAGAGCTGGTGCTGTAAGCGATACTCCAACAAAAAAAGTATTGAGAGCTAAACATAGAAAAGAAACAATAGATCCATCTATTTTATATGGAAATGATTTCACAACACCTTATACGCCAGGAAAACCTAATAGACAGGCAGATTTAGAAGCTACAATTTATGAGGCAGAAGAAGTATATAAAAAAGTTAATGATTCAAAACTTAGAAAAACTTTAAAATTAGGTGAAGCTGAACCTAAGTTAAGAGAAGCTATTGAAGCAGCACATGAAACTTTAGAAACAGGTTCTCATTTATGGAAAAACTCCAACAATTTAAAAGAAGAATTAAGTAAAGTTAAAAGAAAAATTTCTAGACCTGCTAAAATCAAAAATGCTGTAATGGCAGTTTCTTTAGCAACTGTATTAGTTGGTGGTTTTGCTGCAATTGAAACAAGTAATAAAGCATTTGAGAAAGAAGATGGCCCTAGTATTGTTAGTTTATATAATGAAATATCAGGAACATCTTTAGATCCTTATGCCGAATATGATGCAGGATATCTAATGGATCTGCAAGATCAACTTGTAAAAGGTGGTTATGCAGATGATTTAACACAAACTAAAGTAGATGAAGAAAATAAAGATATTACTGGTCCTATTGTTGTATCAGTATTTAATGAAAAATTTGGAGCTTCTTATGATCCAAATGATGAATATGATATAGATCAATTAAAAGCCTGGGAAGACGCACTTATTGAAAGTGGCTTTGTTGATGATCTAACAGATGCTAAAGCTGAAGCTAAGGCTAATCATAGTGATAAAACAATGATATAGAAAGTATGTAAAAACATACTTTTTTTGTGAATAAAGATACATATTATATAAATGTTATTTTAAGTTTCCCTTTACAAAAACATTAGTTCGTAATATAATTATTATGGTGATAGTATGAAATACTATATAAAAGGAAATTATCGAAAAAGTATATTTAGGTCTGATAAAGGTTATATTATCGGACTTTTTAAAGTACGTGATACAAATAAAGAAAACCTTAAAGATTATATAAATAAAACAATTACTTTTACTGGATATTTTCATGATTTAAATGAAGATGATACGTATATTCTCTATGGAGAAGACGTTAATCATCCAAGATATGGCTTTCAATTTCAAGTAAGCGCATATGAAAGAGTAAAACCAACTGATACTGAAAGCATTATAGAATTTTTATCTAGTGATTTATTTCCAGGAGTTGGAGAAAAAATGGCTAAAACAATTGTAGAAGTATTAGGAAATGATGCATTAGATAAAATAATCAAAGATAAATCGTGTTTAATGTTGGTGCCAAAACTTCCGCAAAAAAAAGCAGAGAAAATATATAGTATTTTACTTAGATATGATGAAAGTCATAATGTTATTGTTAAACTAAATGAACTAGGTTTTAGTACGAAAGACTCACTAATTATATATAATACCTACGGAAGTAAAACCCAGCAAATCTTAGATGAAGATATCTACAGAATAATAAAAGAAGTTAATGAAGTTTCTTTTTCCAAAATAGATGCAGCAGCGTCTATTTTAGGCTACGAAAAAAATGATAAAAGGCGAATTAAAGCGGCAATCATTTATTTAATCCAAACAATTATTTATCAAACAGGAGATACCTTTTTAACTAAAGATATGATTTATAACGGTCTTTTTAACAATTTAAACATTAAATTAGACGATGATGAATGTTTAGAAGAATTAATAGAATCAAATGAAATTATAAAATATGAAGAAGGTTACTATTTAAAAGAAATATGGGATGCAGAAGAAAATATTATTAATAAGCTTCACTTTCTTACAAATAGAAATGGTCACCAATATAAAGATATAGATAAAATAATTGAACAATTAGAAAAAGAAAATGAAAAAAACTATAATGAAAAACAAAGATTAGCTATAACTAAAGCCTTAGAAAGTAATATTTTAATAATTACTGGAGGTCCTGGGACTGGAAAAACAACAATTATTAAAGCTATTGTAGAAGCTTATAGTAAACTTAATCGCTATGATTATGATACGTTAGTAGAGAAGTGTGCTCTTTTAGCGCCAACAGGCCGAGCTAGCAAAAGAATAAGTGAATCAACACTTTTACCTGCGTCTACTATTCATCGTTTCTTAAAATGGAATAAAGAAACAGGCGAGTTTATGGTTAATGAAAAGAAAAAATCAAAAGTAGAACTTGTTATTATTGATGAAGTAAGTATGATTGACATTTGTTTATTTAATTCGCTTTTAAATGGACTTGAATTTAATACACAAATTATACTAGTAGGAGATTATAACCAATTACCAAGTGTTGGTCCAGGACAAATTTTAAAAGATTTAATAGGTAGTGACGTTATTGATACTATTCACTTAGACCAATTATATAGACAAGAAGAAGATTCTTATATTACAACACTAGCTTATGAAATAAAAGATAGTGAACTTAGTGAAACATTTTTAGAAACAAAAAGCGACTATACCTTTTTAAAATGTTCTTCTGAAAGCATAAAACAAAATTTAAGAAACTTATGTAATCAAGTAGTTAATAAAGGTTATGACTATAAACGAGTTCAAGTTCTCGCACCTATGTATAAAGGAGAAAATGGGATCGATTTATTAAATATGGAATTGCAAGATATATTTAATCCAAAAGATGAAACTAAACGTGAAATAAAATATGGAGATGTTACATTTAGAGAAAATGATAAAATTTTGCAATTAGTTAATATGCCAGATGAAAATGTTTTTAATGGCGATATAGGAGTTATTAAATATATTAAGTATGGTAATACTAGTAAGAGTGGTAAAAACGAAATTTATGTTGATTTTGATGGAAATACAGTTAAATATACGCCAAAAGATTTTATTAAGATAAAACATGGTTTTATAATAAGTATTCATAAAAGTCAAGGAAGTGAATTTGAAATGGTAATTTTACCAATAAGTAGATCATATTATAGAATGCTTTATAAAAAATTAATTTATACTGCAGTTACAAGAGCCAAAAGAAAATTAATTTTAATAGGAGAACCAAATGTTTTTGCTAAAAGTACTTATAATGACAATGAATATCAAAGAAATTCTAATTTACTTCAAAAATTAATGTATAGATTTAATAAATAGGGAAAACATATTAATGTATGTTTAATACATACTATCATGATTCTAGCGAGCAGGTGATAATATAATGAAAGAAGTAATGAGAACAATCTCTTTATTGGCCGTTGGTAGTGCTGCTACTTTAGCTTACCAGAGATATAATAAGCCAATGATGTGTGCTATGAAAAAAGCCATGCACAATACAAAACGTATGGCAGAAGATAAGTTAGAAGAAATGATATAATGCAAAATCCCTTAATTGGGATTTTTCTTTTTATTAAAAAATAGTATAATGAAATTGGTGGTAGTATGAAATTAGTTAATCCAAAAATAGAAAACGCTGTTTTAAATGATTTTGTAAAAGCAAATAAAGAACACTATTATAATGATTCTATTTTTAAAGGACCTATTGATGGTATTTTTAACATTGAAGATGCTACATTTGACAGTGTTATTTTTGAAAACGTCAATTTTGAGAATATAAAATTAAAAAATATTGATTTAATCGATGTAGTATTTGAAAATTGCGACTTATCAAATAAAATTTTTGACAAAAAGTTTGTTCAAAGGGTTAAGTTTATAAATTGTCGTTTAGTTGGAACTTCCTTTATTAATGCTCATTTAAAAGATGTTGCTTTTGTTTCCTCAAAAGCAAACTATATTAATTTTACAAACGCAAAAATGAAAAACATTGTTTTTGATAATGTAGATGCTACTGAAATGACTTTTTATGAAACCGAAATACAAAATATAGAATTAAATGAAGTAAACTTAAGTTCAGCGGAAATTTTCAGAACAAGTTTAAAAGATGTAGATCTATCTACCTCTAATATTCAAAATATAATGATAGATAGCTTTTCTATAAAAGGGATAATAATTGATAGATTTCAAGCCCATGAATTAATTACAGTATTAGGGGTCAAATTAAAAGATTAATGTGATATAATCATTTGAAGAAGGGAAATAATGATTTTATGAAAACTAATTACAATAAAATAATGGAAGAAATTATTGAAAATTTAGAAAAAGAAAAACCAAAACTTTTATTACATGCATGCTGCGGTGTCTGTTCTAGTTCAGTTATCGAAAGATTACTTCCATTTTTCGATATTACAATTTTTTATTATAATCCAAATATTTATCCTGAAAGCGAATATACTAAAAGATTAAATACTCAAAAAGAACTATTAAAAAAAATAAATGAGAATGTTAAATTTGTTGAGCTCGGTTATTTAGAAGATGAATTCGATGTAAAAGGTCTTGAAAATGAACCTGAAGGTGGAGTGAGATGTAATAAATGTTTTCATATAAGATTAGATAAAACTGCCAAATATGCTAAAGAGAATAATTTCGATTTCTTTTCGACCACTTTATCTGTAAGTCCCCATAAAAATTCAGAAATTTTAAATAAAATAGGGGGCATATTGGAAAAAGAATATGGCATTAAATATTTATATTCAGACTTTAAGAAAAAAGAGGGCTATAAAAGAAGTAATGAACTTGCAAAGTTTTTTAATTTATATAGACAAGATTACTGCGGTTGTAAATATTCATTAGAAGAAACTACTGTTAAACAGTAGTTTTTTTTAAATAAAAATATATACTTATATTGGTGAAGAAAATGAAAAGAAAAATTTATGTTTTAATCATATTAACTTTAACATTTTTTTTAATATATAAAATGTATATACCTTCATTTTCTATTAATAAAAAAAATATTGAAATAGAAGTTGGAACTAATTATGAGGAGCCAGGATTTAAAGCTAAAAAACTTTTCAAAGATCTTAATAATCATGTTACAGTTTTTAACAGTGTCGATATAAATAAAACAGGAGAATACAAAATAAAATACTTATTGGAATATAAAAATAAAACATATGAAAGAATAAGAAAAGTTAAAGTGGTCGATACAGAAAAACCAGAAATCATTTTAAAGGGAGAAAAAAACACATATGTCTGTCCAAACAAAAACTATAAAGAAGAAGGTTTTGTTGCTACAGATAATTACGATGGTATAATCACAGATAGAGTAATTATAAAAAGAAGTAGAAACAAAATTATTTATAGTGTCAAAGATTCTTCTGGAAACGAAAAAATAGTCACTAGAAAACTTATTTATAAAGATGTATTAGGCCCCAATATAGACATTCAGGAAGAAGAAAAAGTTAATATATATTCACCTTATTATGAAGGCAATTATAAAGCCAGTGACAATTGTGATGGGGATTTAAGTAAAAATATAAAAATAGATGGAAACGTCAACACAAGTAAGGAGGGCACTTACACTGTAAAATATTCAGTAAAAGATAAATCAAATAATGAAAGCATTAAATATAAAAAAGTAACTGTTGGAAATTTTCATAAAAAAACAATTTATTTAACATTTGATGATGGACCTAGTATGTATTTAACATCTAAGGTATTGGATGTTTTAAAAGAAAAAAATGTAAAAGCAACTTTTTTTGTAATAGGTCCTAAAATAGATGCTTTAAGACACATCGTGAAAAGAACTAATGATGAAGGACATGTTATAGGATTACACTCATATAGTCATAATTATGAAAAAATATATAAAAATGATGATGCTTTCTGGAATGATATTGATCTAATAAAACAAAAAGTATTCGAAATTACAGGAAAGCAGTCTAAAATACTGCGTTTCCCTGGAGGTAGTAGCAATAGCATAAGTAGACATTATAATAAAAAAATAATGTCTAGACTTACCAAAGATGCATATAATCATGGATTTGTTTATTTTGATTGGAATGTTTCATCTGGAGATGCAGGTGGCACTAAAAATAGTGAAAAAATATATCATAATGTTATTTCTTCATTAACAAATGAAGGTAATATTGTATTGATGCATGATATAGATATAAATACAGGCTCTTTAAAAGCGCTTCCCAAAATTATTGACTATGGTCTTCGAAATGGTTATACTTTTAGTGTATTAAATGAAAATACACCAGTAATTCATCATACAGTACATAATTAAATAAAGGAGGCCTTCTATGAAAATCGGCATAGATATCGATGATACAATTTGTAAAAGTGAAGAAACTATAGAACCATTACTTATAAAATACGATAGAGAAGTATTAAGAGGAAATGGGATTATCCATCCAGAATCGAGATATTTTCATAAATTTGATTGGACTAAAGAAGAAAAAATAGTATTTAAAACTAAGTACTTTGATGAAGCACTAAAAGATGCACCTGCTATAGAAAACGCATCTAAAGTTATTAATAAACTTTATAATGAAGGCTTTGAAATTATTTATATAACAGCAAGAAACTCAGCTCGTTTTGGTTATGAGGACACTAAGAACTGGTTAATTAAAAATAATTTCCCTATAAATAATTTAATTATGGATGGAAACGAAAAAGGCCATATTTGCGCTAAAAACAAAATAGATTTTTTTATTGATGATTCAGAAAAGCAGTGTATGGATGTTTTAAATAAAAGCAATTCTTTTGTAATCGGATTTAATATAAAAGACAGTAACTATATGTGTACTAATGATTGGAACGATATTTATAATTTAATAAAAAATAATATTAACTAGTTTTTTTCTTTTGTTAATGTTATAATGTTTTAAGTATAAGAATAATACTTTATTAGTATTGATTAGAAAGGTGATTTTTATGATTTTTTGGTATTTATTGTTAGGAGTTATTCAAGGATTTACAGAACCTATTCCAATTTCATCTAGTGGACATTTAGTAATTTTTCAAAACCTATTTCATTTAGATGCCCTAGACGATTTAAATTTTGCGATATTTGCTAATTTTGGAAGTTTAATAGCAATCATTGTTTTATTTTGGAAAGATATTCTAGAAATTGCAAAAGATTTCTTCGCATATATCAAAACAAGTGAAAAAAAATACTATCATAATTTTAGATATGGGATGTTCATTATATGTGCGACTATTCCAGCAGGAGTAATGGGACTTTTATTTAATGATATAATCGAAAAATATATGTCAAACCCTAAATATATAGGAATTGCTTTACTTGTAACAGCTATTTTCCTATTTATAATTAGAAAAATGAAAGGTAAAAAAACCGAAAATAAAATGACAATGAAAGACGCATTAAAAATAGGTTTATTTCAAGTAGTCGCACTTCTTCCAGGAATAAGCAGAAGTGGAGCTACAATAGTTGGCGGAATGTTTTCCGGATTAACAAGAGAAGCTGCATTTAAATTTTCATTTATGTTATATATTCCAATTTCACTTGCAACTATGCTTTTAGGAGTTAAAGACATTGCTGAATCAGGTATTGATTTAAGCTTACTTACTTGTTATTTAGTAGGAATGCTTGCTGCATTTATTTTAACTTACTATGCTACTAAATGGTTTAAAAATATTATGCTTAATGGTAAATTAATTTATTTTGTATACTACTGCTTAGCAGTTGGAATATTAACAATTATATTTTTATAAAAAAAGAAATGACTATCTTGTCATCTCTTTTTGTTTTTAAAGCTTTCATAAATATAGATTTAATATTAATAATTTGATACAATTAAAAAGGTGGTAATATGCTATATTTATTTTATGGAACTAATGCTTTTGGTATAAAAAAAGAAATAGATAAAATATTGAAAGATAATAATGGTTTAAATGTTTCAAGATATGATTTAGAAGAAGATGAAATAGGCGTAGTTTTAAATGATGCATTAACTATGTCTTTGTTTGAAGAAAATAAAATAATTATTTGTGATAATTCAAATATATTTTCAGGTAGTGTAAAAGCAGATGAAATAATTGAGGAATATTTAAATAATCCTAATCCTAATACCCAAATTATATTTATACTAAATTCAGAAAAGCCAGATGAAAGAAAAAAAATAACAAAATTAATTAGAAAAAATGGGACTGTTAAAGAATTTAATGAAACAGATCCTAAATCTATAGTTAAAAATATGCTTTCCGATTATAGTATTTCACAAGGAACAATATCATTGCTTATAAATAGAGTAGGAAGTAATTTAGATACATTAACCAATGAAATAAATAAGATAATTTTATATAAAGATAATGATTTAACTATAACAGATGGAGATATACTTAAATTAACGCATAAAACTGTTGATACAGACGTTTTTAAACTAATCGACTACATAGTTACGGATGATAAAAAAAACGCTTTAGAAATATATTATGAACTAATTAAAAGAGGGGAAGAACCTATAAAAATAATTATAATGCTTGCTAATCAATTTAGAATAATTTATCAAAGTAAAACATTAAGGTCTAAGGGTTATAGTGAAAAAGATATTGCTGATATATTAAAAATTCATCCATATAGAGTAAAATTAGCACTTGAAAAAGCAAATAAATATTCAAGTGAAATATTACTTAAATATTTAAATGATTTAGCTGATATGGATATGGGAATAAAAAGTGGCGAAATAAATAAAAATAATACGTTAGAAATGTTTATATTAGAAAAATAGAGATCACTCTCTATTTTTTTCATTTATCTTATCATATACGCTTTTTAAGCTTTGTTCGAATTTACTTGTTTCTCTTGGAATATAGTATTTTACATTAACAAGCTCATCTGGAAGATATTGCTGTTTAACATAGCTACCTTTAAAATTATGCGGATACAAATAGTCTTTCGAGCTTGTTTTTAAATGATTTGGGACTTTTCCAACCTTGCCTTTATGAATATCACTAATAGCACTATCTAAAGCAATGTGTGCACTATTAGATTTAGGAGATAAAGCCATTTCAACAACAACTACAGAAAGTGGAATCCTGGCTTCTGGAAGACCTAATCTTTCGCAAGCGTTAATACATGCATCTATTTTAGGACCAATAGATGGATTAGCAAGCCCAATATCCTCGTAAGCTATCACAGAAAGTCTTCTATAAATAATATCTAAATCTCCAGCTTCAATTAATCTTGCTAAATAATGTAGTGAAGCATTTACATCACTCCCTCTAATTGACTTTTGAAGAGCGCTTATACAATCATAGTATCCATCATCATTTTTATCATAAACTAAGTTTGGTTTATTACTTATTTCTTTTATAGAATCTAAAGTAATTTTAAAGTTTTTACTGGAATAATAAGCTACTTCTAATAAATTATAAGCATATCTTAAATCTCCAGCAGCAAGCCTTATTATAAAATCTAAACATTCATCATCAATTTTTATTTTTTCTAATTCTTTAGTCGCTTTTTTTAATCCTTTTTTAATATTTTCATCAGTAAGCGGTTTTAATTCAAATATTTGACATCTACTTCTAATAGCTGGATTAACAGAATGATATGGATTAGCAGTAGTAAGTCCAATTAAAGTAATTAATCCACTTTCTAAATGTGGCAAAAGAAGATCTTGTTTATCTTTGTTTAAACGATGAAATTCATCCATAATAATTATTAAACTTCCTTTTAAGTTAGCCTCATAAATCGCTTCATCAAAATCCCTTTTGTTATTTAAAGCTGCATTTAAAAATACATAATCTGAACCTAATTCATTTACTATGGCATAAGCAATTGTTGTTTTTCCAATGCCACAATGACCATGTAAAATCATAGAAAATAAATGTTTATTTTTAACTAGATTACGAATAACTTTACCATTTCCAATTAAATGTTCCTGACCTAATACATCATCTAGTGTTTTAGGTCTTAATTTTAAAGCAAGTGGTTCCATTTACATCACCATATCTATTTTATCAGAGTTAAGGCAAAAAAACTATAGTTTGTGTTATAATTAATAGTGGTGAGTACGCATGGAAGATAAGAGAGTAAAGGAAAAATATAATAATGGTGCGACTAGAATGATTGATGAATTTTTATCATTTTTAATGACTGAAAAAAACTATAGCAAAAATACATGTGTTTCTTATAGTGAAGATTTATTAGATTACTATTCATTTTTTATGAAAAATAAAGAAACCGATAGTGAGAATTTACTTATAAATAAGACTAAAAAAGATATTGAAGAATATATAAAAAACTTATCAATGAATGAAATGAATTCATCTTCAATTTCAAGACATATTAGTTCTATTAAAGCATTTTATAAATATTTACTTTTAGAGAAAAAAGTCAAAAACGATCCCTCTGAGGTTATAATAATGCCAAAACAAGATAAAAGACTTCCAAAAGTACTAAGTATAGAAGAAGTAGATAAACTACTTGATATTTTAGTTACAACTAATTTTGATGTAAGAAATAAAGCTATGTTAGAGCTTATGTATAGTAGTGGTCTTAGGGTTAGTGAACTTATTTCTTTAAAAATAAATGATATTGATTTAGATATGGACTATGTAAGGGTATTTGGTAAAGGAAGCAAAGAAAGAATTATTCCAATAGGGGATTATGCTAAAAACGCACTTATTAGTTATTTAAATATTAGAAGTGAATTACTTAAAAAAGACCCTTGCGATTTGCTTTTCCTAAACAATCATGGAAAAGGTATGACAAGACAGGGATTTTTCAAAATACTTAAAAAAATCGCATTAGAAAAAGGCATAAAAACGGAACTTTCACCTCATGTGTTAAGGCATTCTTTTGCAAGTCATCTCCTTCAAAATGGGGCAGATTTAAGAAGTATTCAAGAACTTTTAGGTCATAGTGATATATCTTCAACACAAATATATACACATATATCAAATAAACAATTAAAACAAAATTATGAAGATTTTCATCCTCATGGAAAGTAGGGAATTATGAATTTTGAAAATAAAAAGGACTATGAATTATTTTTAAAAAATCTTATTGAATCTAAGGATTTAAAATATAAAGAATTTCATGGTAAATTATTAAAAAGTGATAATTTAATTGGTATAAGAGTTCCTGATTTAAAAAAAATAGCTAAAGAAATCAGTAAAAATAATTATAAGGGTTTTATAAAATATACAAATCATAATTATTATGAAGAAAAAACTATACATGGTTTAATATTAGGGTATTTAAAAATACCAGAGAATGAATTATTTAAACTAATTGATGAATTTTTACCTTATAATGATAATTGGGCAACAAATGATATTACATGTTCTAATTTAAAAGTATTTAAAAAAATCCCTTTCGATAGTGTTTTAAAATATATAAATAGTACAAACCCATGGACTATAAGATTTGGATTAGTATTACTATTAAATTACTATATAAATGAGGAGTATATTGCTAAAATTCTTAGAATATGCGATAATGTGAAAAGCGAAGAATACTATGTTCAAATGGCAAATGCATGGCTTATTTCTATTTGTTTTATTAAATTTCAAAAAACTACCTATGATTTTTTATTAAATAATAGTTTAAATGATTTTACCTTTAATAAATCAATAAGTAAAATCTGCGATTCATATAGAGTAGATAAAGAAATTAAAGAAGAATTAAAAAAATTAAGAAGATAAAAGGTGATTCAAAATGTATGATGTAATTTTAGATACAATTATCGATAGCTTAAAATTAGTACCATTTTTGTTTGTAGCTTTTTTAATTATTGAATTTACAGAACATAAATTAAATAAAAAAAGCAGACAAAAGTTAGAAAAGTCTGGAAAATTAGGCCCATTTATAGGATCAATACTTGGAATAATTCCTCAATGTGGTTTCTCAGTACTAGCTACTAATTTATATGCGACTAGAATAATAACTTTAGGAACATTAATAGCTATTTATTTATCAACTTCTGATGAAATGTTACCAATATTACTTGCTCATGGAGAAAATATTGGAACTATTTTACAAATTTTAGGAATTAAACTAATTGTTGGAATTATTTTTGGTATTATAATTGATTTAGTCACTTGGAAAAAAACTGAAAAAATAAACTATCATATATGTGAACAAAAGCACTGTGATTGTAAACATGGAATATTTCTATCGGCATTTAAACATACTTTAAATACATTAGTGTTTATATTTGTAGTTACATTTATTTTAAATGCAGCTTTCCATTATTTAGGAGAGGATTATTTAAGAAATGTATTATCTAAAAACAACTTTTTTACACCATTTATAGCAAGCTTAATTGGTCTTATTCCTAATTGTGCAGCAAGTGTAGTAATAACTGAATTATATTTAAATGATGTTATTTCATTAGCACCTACAATTTCGGGACTCCTAACTGGTAGTGGAGTTGCTTTACTTGTTTTATTTGATGTAAATAAAAACATAAAGGAAAATATAAAAATAATCGGTTTATTATATGGAATAGGTGTTTTTGTAGGTCTTATTATTGAACTTATAAGTATGATTTAATTCATACTTTTTTAATACACAAAAACATACAATTAAAATAGGTGAGATCATGAATAACATAGAAATAGCATTTATTCTTTCTTTTATTGCTGGTTTATCTACTATGATAGGTTCAATATTTATTTTTTTAAAAGATAAAAGGGGAGTAGTACTTAAAAATTCTCTTAGTTTTGCAGCTGGAGTTATGATTTGTGTTTCAGCCATTGACCTTATTCCTGAAAGTATTACTATGTTATATAATGGCGATAAAACTTGCACATTTATAATGACATTTTTCTTTATTTTAATCGGAATTTTAGTTTCCTTTATTATTGATAAATGCGTTCCAGAATTTGATGAAAAAAGGGGAGGAGCGCTTTTAAAAATAGGTATTTTTTCTATGATAGCTATTATATTACATAATATTCCTGAAGGTGTTGCCACCTTTTTATCTTCAGCTACAAATATAAAGTTAGGAATTGCACTTACAGTAGCAATAGCGCTTCATAACATCCCAGAAGGTATAAGTATTTCAGTTCCTGTTTACAAGGCTTCTAAAAGCCGAAAAAAAGCATTACTTTACACTTTCGTTTCAGGAATGTCTGAACCATTTGGAGCAATCCTTGCTTATTTGTTTTTAGCGCCTATTATTAATAATACAATTATGGGTATATTACTTTCTTTAATAGCTGGTATTATGATTCATATTGGATCACTTAAATTACTTCCTACAGCTCTTAAGTACGATAATAAAAAAAGAACAATGATGTTCTTTATAATTGGTATAATTTTTATGTATATTAGTCATTTGTTGATGAGGTAATTGCAGTATTTATATCATGTGTTATAATAGTTTAACACAGGAGGTAAAATATATATGCGAATTGAATTTGAAGAAATTTTACATGAAAATTTCTCTCAAAAAGAAATAAAAACTATAAAACAAATAATCATTATATGTAAAAAATACCCTAAAAATATTGAACAACACAAATTAGTATGGACTTATGATCAATCATTATTAGGTTTAGGTGGATATGCTACACCATTAAATCCAACAAACAATCCATTTAATAAATTTGGAAAGGAAAGAGGTATATTTAGAAGTTTACAATATGGAAGAAACGATATTTTTCGTGGAGATAGGGGAAGGCATATCATTGTTGATACTGCATTACACATAGAAACTTTGGTAAAATTACTAGTAGAAGCAAATTCTAATCTTAGTATTATCAAAAATACTAAGATGTTAGGGAAAAATATTGAATATCTTTATCAGAAAAATATAATTAAAAAGTCACTATATAATAAATTGATACATATCAAAGAAATGATAAATTTGTCAAAACATCAATATGATGAAAATAATGATAATACTTTTTCTATAAGCGATGGGATTGTTTTTTATTTTTCATCTAGAAAAATAGGAAATCAAATATTAAAAATATTAGGGCATCCTACTTATAATCAAAAATACAAAATACAATATTAAAACAGATTTTTTTCAAATTGACTTCCCCTATTCTAATAGATAACTAAAAAGAGGGGAATAGGGGGTTAATTCTAAGCCATCGGGATATTAATTAATGGGTAGTTATTCACCTCAATTAAAAATAAGAACACCTATATATTATAGATAATAAACTATATATAATAAACTTGTATATAATTAATGATATATAAATTAAAAAATAATTTAAAATAAATCATAATTAAATATAAATTTAATTTATCACTAATTAAAACTACTATTAGGGGAGTATTCATTTAAAACAAATAGGGACCATCCTTATATAATAAAAAACTACCTATTATTATAGATAGTTATTAATTTTATAATTAAGAAGTTAACATAATATATATTATAATGTTTTTATTCTCCAACTTTTCTAGATTGAATTTCAGCTATTTTTTCTAATATTTCAGCAACATTATCTTCATTAATTTCAGTATAACCTAACTCTTTTAACGCTTGTATTTTAGCTGAATTAAGTTCTAATGTACGACTCATTTTTTCTTCCATTTTTTGTTCTATTTGATTAACAAAACGTTTGTGAGTTTCTGCTATCTTAGTTTTGCTAGTAGCGCCACTATTATATAAATTCATAGCTGAGAATTGAATACTTTCAAATACAAATTGTTCTTCATCATCATAAACAAATTCATTTGGTTTAGTAAATCCTGCAGCTTTAGACACGTAAGCTAAAATATAATTTAATTCTTTAGAACTCTTCATAGTTTGTAAATAATGATATAAATACATCATTGAATTATATGACATTTCATCTTTATCATCATCTAATCTTTCTTTCAATTCATCTACAATGTTATGTAATAATTCTTTTTGTTTTTCTCCTAGACCATTAAATATTGCATTAGAATCAGTAACCTCACTTTTATTAGTATTTTCAAATAAACTATTGATTCTTGTTTCAACATCCATAATATAGTCTGTATCAACTTTAATTTTTTTAAGTTCATCAGCTGATTTAATACCTAAAATATTAAGTAAAATTACTTTTTTATCCTTTGGCCATTTATTTAAATCATCTAATTCTAAATAATTATATATCATTTGTCTAGATACCCCTAAACATTTTGCTAATTTAACTTTTGAAATTCCGAGTTCTCTTAATATGTCATTTAAATTTTCCATGATTGTACACAACCCTCCTACTCTTTAATTTTAACACACTTACAAAAAATGTCAAGTAAAATGTAAAGTAAAGAAAAAACTGTAAACTACTTTTTTACAGTTTTATTTAAAATATTATTATTGTAATATTCTGATTTTCTAGATACTTCATCACTAAACTTATCATAACCCATTTCCTCTATTACTGTCTTTTTATTAGAAAACAAATTAGTTCCAAGACCTAATCTATTGCCTTTAATTTCAACTCCTAAAGATGCTAAAGTTGTAGGAAATAGATCCATAGATGAAAATGTTCTATTTTTAGTATTTGTAGCTTTTGCGTCTGCATTAATAAATGCATTATAAATTGTTCTATCATAAAATTTATCAGATATTTTGTTATAGAAGTTTGTCTGCATTGTTAGATGATCTCCAGCTATAACAATTGTTGTATTATCATAAAAATCCTGTTTTTTAATCCAGCTAATAAATTTTCCAATCATTGAACTAGAGCAATTAAATGAATTAGCATATTTATTATTAAAAGGCTCTTCGCAAGATTCATCTACATAACCATCTGTAAAATGAGTGTCTGCTGTTAGCATTGTAAAATTAAATGGTTCATCATTTTTACTAATTTCTGTTAATTCTGTTTTAGCAAAGTCAAATAGTTTTTTATCTTCATATCCCCACCAAACAAAATAATCTTCTGGTATTAAATCCATTTCTTTAGCATATTCATAATCGTGTATTTCATACTCGCCGTGTTGTTCAAAGTATTCATTTCTATTTCCAAATTTTGCATCTGATCCTATTAACAAATAATTGTGATATCCATTTTCTTTTAAAATATCGCCCAATGATACAGCTCCTGGTAAAAATCCACTTCCCCTATCTTTATAGTCATTTGCACCAAACGTTGTTTTAAGTGGTATTCCTGCAGTATGTGCGACCATAGCAGAAACTGTCCACCCAGTTCCATTTACAGGAAGAGCGCCGCCCAAATTTTTATCATTTGAAAAATTAATGTTTTCTAAAGCTATTTCCTCTAACTCTGGAATATAAGATTGCTTTTGTGTCCCACCATTTTTTGAACTTAGATTAGTACTTTCAAGTGACTCTACAAAAATATATATAAGGTTCCTTTTTTCTTCTGGAAATGTTAATTTGGTTTTACCTGGATCAACATAATGTTCATCAAAAAGTGTAGAAGGATTTAATTGATCATTTAAATAAGTTGAAAAACCAATGTTGTTATTAGTGGCAATAAGCATAATAACTATAATTATAATATTACTAATAACAAAATGATTGTTTAAAATATTAAAAGGATATATTTGAATATTGAAACTTTTGTTTTTTATTTTTGTTTTTAAAACATATTTTTTCTTTGCCTTATAAAATATAAAACTAAAGATCAAAGTGCATATTATAGTTAATAATATAGTAAATATAATGCCTTCATAAATTGCTGAAATACTAGTACCTTCAGCACTATTTAATGTATATAATAATTGTTCAAATGTTGCTGAATTAAACTCTCTATTGATATATATTGAAACAGAAAGTATTAATGAAAAAATAACTAACGGAATATATTTCAAATTATTTTTTCTTAATATTTTTTTTAGAAACTTTTTCATTTTTGTTTTCTTTCACTTCTAATTTAATTTCAACATTTTTTAAAATACAACTCATTATAATAGCTACAATAAATGCAAGTATTGTATTTATGAAAATATATTTTACAGCCAACATTGGATAACTTGTTAATAAAAAATCCATAGAAGTTTCAACATTGAATAATATTCTAGAAGCAACAGTTCCAATAACATTTACAACAAATATAAAGAAACCAAAATACATTAAATATTCTCTTAACACAAGTTTTTTATTATTTATTTTTTCAAAAAACATCATACCTAATAAGCTAGGCCCAATTAAACAAATCAATAAATTCATACTCACAACTCCATTCTAATTTACTGTTTTTATAATGCCCCCACCTATACACTCATCACCATCATATAAAACACATGCTTGCCCTGGTGTCACTGACTTAACACCATTAGGATATTTTACTAAAATTCCATCTTCTAATTTAGACAAAAACACTTCATTATCTTCTTGTCTATATCTAAATTTTGCAGTAGCTTTTTCTGGTAATTTTGATAAAAGGTTAATATCTTCTAATATACATGAAGTACTTGTTAAATAGTTATTTTCATCTCCTATTGCAACATATAAAATGTTTTTGTTTATGTCCTTTTTAGCTACAAATAATCTATCTTTGGTACCTCCGATATTTAGCCCTCTTCTCTGACCTAGAGTATAATACATAAGTCCGTTATGTGTACCAATTATTTCATTAGTTTCGATATTTACTATATTTCCTGGCACACCTTTTGCATTTTCTTTAAGATACTCTTTAAAACCATTTTTACCTATAAAACAAACATCAGTAGATTCTTTTTTTGTAGCAGTTGGTAATTTATATTCTAATGCAATTTTTCTAACATCGGCTTTAGTATAGTTATAAAGAGGAAATAAAATTTTAGGTAATTGTTCCTTTTTCAAATTATAAATAAAATAACTTTGATCTTTATTTTTATCACTTGCTTTATATAATTTTCCATCTTTTATCAAGGCATAATGTCCTGTAGCAATATAGTCTGCACCATACTTCAAAAGTTCATCATACATAAGTCCGAATTTAATATATTTATTACATAAAACGCATGGATTAGGTGTTATTCCTTTTTGATAATCCTCTAAAAATCTATCTTTAATAATTTTTTTAAATTTCTCTCTTAAATCAAGCAAATGAAATTCTATTTCTAGTTCATCACATACTTTTTTAGCATCACTATAATCAAAATCATCATTAAGAATCATAGTTAAACCTATAACCTTATAACCTTCTTTTTTAAGTAGTGTAGCTGCAACAGCACTATCTACTCCACCACTTATTCCAACTACTACTGTTTTCATTTCTAATCATCCTTGCTTAATAAATATTTTATCAAAAAAACGATAGAAAATCTATCATTTTAGTATATTTAAAAATAAGTTCAGAATATTAGGCATTGCATAAACCTCATATAAAGTTGTGAGAATTAGTATACCCAAAGTTATTAATAACACATAATTATATTTTTTTATGCCACTAAAATCTATTTTTTTCTCTTTCGTCATATTATTTATTATTTTAAAGGACATAATTAATGCCATACCTGATAAAATTATAAATAATATAAGATTAATAATATGATGTGGGAATACATAAATTAAAGCATATACTATCCCCTTAAATTTATATGTAGTGATTATTGATCCTAATGAAAAGCCTAAGACAAATGCCTTTCCAAATAGCATAAATAATATAACTACAAAACCAATTACTGAAATACCTAATAAATAAATTAGTAAACTAAAACCTAACGTCATAATTAAAGTATTAATTAAAGTGTTTGTAGTATCTACTTTATCTGTATTATTAAAAAAATTATTTAAATACTCTGTTACCAATTTTTGATCATCAGCATTTAACATAAGAGAAAGCATAGTTCCTGATACTATACCTACAATTGATAAAACCAATAGAAAAACGAATAACTTTTTATTAATTTTTAGTACATTTTTTGCTTTGTTTATTATTTTTTTCATATTATCCCTCAGTTAATAATATTATAAATTTTAAAAAATATTCCAAAATTATTAAAAATATATTATAATACTGATAGAGGTGATATTATGAATCCTAAATTACAAAAAGCAGTTGTTTGGCTTATGCTTATAGTTATGATAGCGTTCTTTATAGGAATGATTGTCTGGGCATAATAAAAACATTAACTCATTGGTTAATGTTTTTTTATACAATCATTTAATATATAACTAATAATTTTTTCATTTGTTTGCTCAGTGTAATGAAGCCCATCTTTTGTAGTATATTTTATTTTATCAAAAGCATTACAATAATTTAAATTTTGCAACTTCTCCTTTTTGATAAAATTTATTAATTTTGTATTATACACCTGAATCTTCTTGTTTGGTAATGGATTGACATCAAAATAATCAAATATTAAATTTTCATTTACTGGATTCACTGATAAAACATAAAAATTTGTATTATTAAATAGTTTTGCTAAAAGTCTAATACTGTTAGTATATTCACTAATACTTTTTGTTTCATCTCCAAAACAAATATCATTAACACCTAAATTGATAATTACGTCATATTTATATTCAGGGTTTTTAAGTAAATCTGTAAGTCTCATTAAAACGAAATCATTAAACCATTCATTTTTCATACCACTTTTTGCGATAAAAGTTATATTATTTGGTATTTGTTTAGAATAATCTTTTCCATTGTCTATAAGTTCCATTCTAGAATCACCAATAACTACAACCTTTTTATGACGTGTTTCCATATATGTTTTATCTTCAGATGTAAAAATTAAACCTATTAATATTAGAAAAATAAATAATAAAATCACTACAAGTTGTTTAAAATATTTATTAAATATTTTCATTTTACCACCGCTCTTTATTAATTGTTTTTTATCTTTGTTTTAATTTTTTTAAATAATTTAAATATTAATTCTCTTATAAATCCTAAAGACCATGAAATTGTAAAAATTATAGGAACAATTACAAAAAATAACATTAATACATGACCATAACCAACTTCTAAATTAAAGAATGGATAAATTAGTAAATCGACAGCATAAGAAAATAAATATATATCTAATGACAGAATTGATATACTAGTAATAATTGATACAATCAACTTATTTTTAATATCACGCTTGTAAAATAACAAGAAAACTAATACAGAGGTTATAACACATAATAAATAATAAAAGCCACCATTATTCCATAAATATGGTTTAAATGCTTCTCCATAAGAAGAAAAATAAGAAATTATCGTTTGGAGTATTAAAAATAGTAAAATAAGACCTATATTCTTTAATGTTTTAATGCTTGGTTGATACTCTCTAATATATACTCCTAGATAATAGTATGTTATTGGGTAAATCCCCTTCCACCAATCTGGCAATAAATTTAACGAATTATTATTTATTACAAAACCACTTCCAAGTGTACTAACGCTTGTTAAAAATAATAAAGTTAAAATCAATAACTGTTTTTGTTTTTTACTTTGTAAATTATGATATAAAATATTCAAAAAAGGAATTAATAGAAAAAGTCCAATATACATATTAATATACCAGGAATACCCACATGTTTTAAATTGAAATATCCCTAAAATTAACTGTAAAATGCTTGATTGATCATCCATGTATATTTTTCTAAAAAATAAACAAAAAATTGAAATAAATATATATATAAGCAAAATATGAATTATAGATTTATAATATTTTTTATTAGGTTCTTTTTTCCATTGTAAGTAACCAGTTAAAAGTAAGAATAATGGTACACAAGTAAAAAATAACCATCTTACCATATGCGCAATAATTAATGTTTTACCATAAGTAGGAACTTCATAAAATCCTGAATGCAAGAAAAAATGAACTGATATTACAAAGAAAACAGCAAGTGCTCTTATTATATCAAGCCCAATTACTCTTTTAGTCATAGTTTTAACCTATAGCCTCGATAAATTCTTTTATTTTTTCTTGATTATTATAATCAATTACAATACCATAAGGATTTAGTTCTTTAACTACTGCAAAACAATCTTTAGTAACCTCTGCTTTAAACAAAACATAATCACATTCATCAATAATTTTTTTACATAAAAGTAAATTATCATTACTCATAATATCAGTTTCAAGTAAAATAGCATCAACACTTTTTTTATACCTTTCAGCTACCTTTATAGAATCTTTATCACTAACAATTATTTTTTTAATAACTTTAATATAAGGTAATTTTTCTCTTATAAGTTTTATATCATCCTCAAGAATATCCCCTTCAAACAAAATTGTATTAACACCTATATTATTAGCATCAGATGTAATACTTATTGGCGCAACTGACTTAGTAACTAACACACTAGTAGATATTGGAGGTAAATAAAAAACCAAGTCATTAGCTTTTTCCATATCTAACTTTTTCTCTTTGTCAATTGAAACACCTATTCCATCTGCTCCACTTACAATCATTTCAAAAGCATCATTTAATTTATCAATATTATTAACAATAACTTTCATGTACTCACCTACCTAAAAATAATTATATCATAATAGAAATGAAAAAAATAACTTATTTGTTATTTTTTTTCTTTTTAGTATACGAATTTATAAACCCAATAATCATTGGCAACAAAGATATAAATATAATTGATAGTAATATTAAAGTAAAGTGTTCTTTAACAGCAGGAATATTTCCAAAGAAATAACCAATCATTAAAAATAATGTTACCCAAACAATACCACCTATTGCATTAAATTTAATAAACTTTTTATATTCTAACTTACCCATACCAACTAAAAATGGTACCATTGTTCTTACAATTGGCATAAATCTAGCAATAAATACGGCAGCACCACCATATTTATTAATTAATGCATTAGCCTTATCAACGTTTTCTTGTTTGATCATTTTAAACTTATTACTTTTTAAAATAGTGTTTCCAAACTTCTTACCAATTTCATAATTAATTGTATCTCCTAAAATAGCTGCCACTATTAAAATAGTTAACAATAAGAAGATATTCATCTCTCCTATTGCAGCAAATGCTCCAGCAGCAAAAATTAAAGAATCTCCAGGTAAAAATGGCAGAAAAACAAGTCCTGTTTCACAAAAAATAATTAAAAATAATATTACATAAACAAAAGCTCCATAATTTTGAATAAACTGCCCTATATACTCGTTACAATGTAAAATAAAATCTATTATTATCATAAAACACATCCTTTACTTATAACAGTATATCATATATTGTTTTAATTTAAAATATGAATTTTTAATTAAAAAAGGAGCATTTGCTCCTAATTTTCTGCCTCTTCTAACATATTAGTGATAAATATTCCATATCCCTTTTCTGGATCATCAACTACGACATGTGTAACAGCTCCAACGATGTAATCACCTTGTATAATTGGAGAACCACTCATTCCTTGAACTATTCCTCCTGTTTTTTTAAGTAAATTATCATCTGTTATTTTAAATACAAAATTTTTAGTTTTTGAGGTTTCATTACTTATTTCAATAATATCTATACTATATTCTGAAACTGTTTGTCCACTCAAAACAGTTAGTATTTTTGCATCGCCTTTCTTTATATCATTTTTAGTAGCAACTTTATATGTTTTAGATTGATCTATTGGATTTGAATATTTACCAAATATTCCTTGTGATGTATTTTCGCCTACTGAACCTCTGATATCATCTGAATCAGTTTGTGCTTTCTTTTCGCCTGCAGTACCATCTTTGCTAGGGACTATTCCTGTAACAGTCGAATCAAATATCTTTCCGTCCTTTATTTCTAATACTTTTCCGGTAACAGTATTAGTTATTTCATGACCTAAAGCACCAAATAATTTTGTTTCTGGATCTATAAATGTAAGTGTTCCTATTCCAGTTACACTATCTTTTACATAAAGACCTGTTTTTAAAACATCTTCATCTTTTATAAGTTTCAATGTTGTTGTATGGTTTTTATTATCTCTTGTATAATTTACTTCTACTTCTTTTGAATTTGCATTATCGATTTCAGTAGCTAATTCATCAATTTTAGAAACTTGTTTACCATTTATTTTAGTAATTAAATCACCACTTTTAAGGCCAGCTTCATTTGCTGGAGCTTTATTTCCAACATTATATGTTCCCGCAATTAAAACTCCGTTTGTGTTTAAAGTAATTCCAATGTTTTCGCCTGATGCAATTATACGATCTGAATAAGCTAATACATTTATGGGAATACTAAATATTAAAAGAAACGTAATTAAAGTTTTTTTAAACACTTAATCACTCCTATAAAAAAAATCAGACTACAATATTATTATGAATTTTAAATTTATAAATATTTGCCCCATTTTTTGGAAAGAAAAAAAGGTAAAATTTACCTTTTTAATAGTTTTCACTTCTTAATTCAAAATATGCTTTTGGATGTGCACATACTGGACATACTTCTGGAGCTTTTTCACCATAGTGTACATGACCACAATTACGGCATATCCACATTTTTGGAGCTTCTTTTTGAAATACTGTTTCAGTTCTTACACCTTCTAAAAGTTTTAAATATCTTTCTTCATGAGCTTTTTCGATTTTTCCAACTTCTTCAAAAAGATAAGCAATATGATCAAAGCCTTCTTCTTTTGCTGTTTTAGCAAACTCAGCGTACATATCTGTCCATTCATAGTTTTCACCTTCAGCAGCTAGTTTTAAAGCTTCTTTAGTATCAACTTTTAATGAATCTTTCATATCTCCACCAAATAGAAGTTTTAACCACATTTTAGCATGTTCTTTTTCATTGTTAGCTGTTTCTTCAAATATAGCAGCTATTTGTTCATATCCTTCTTTTTTTGCAGTACTTGCAAAGTATGTGTATTTGTTTCTAGCTTGACTTTCTCCTGCGAAAGCTGCCATTAAATTACTTTCTGTTTTTGAACCTTTTAGTTCCATAAATCATCCTTCTTTCTAATTATAATCAATAATACTAGTATATAGCCCTAATGATTAAATGTCAATCATAATGACTATTTCTTTTATGTGAAATCGTGTTATTATTCACAAGGTTTAAATATAACGTTTTGACTATTTTTAATGTGATAAAATTCTTTAAACTTTGGAGCATAATCACTATTAGCTGGTGTAGAAATAAAGAAATGCTCTTTATGTGGTAACTCCGAAATTGTGATTTCTGGCTCGCTGTCATGCAATTTTATATAATTTATTCTATTAATATCAACTACATAAGCATGAGTATAAACATATAATCTAAAAATAACTAAAATAGATAAAATTATATATAAACAAATTAATATATACCTATTTTCTATCTTTGCCTCTTTAACAAATAAAACCACTAATAGCATTAATAAGACATATGGTGGGAACATACATCTACTTTGTACTGGATTAACTACAAATAGTGGCATAATAACAAGAATTATACTTATATACACCATTAATAACATTGTTCTTTTTTCTTTTGGCATATACAAAATTATAATTAACCCAATAATAATAAAATAAATAAAAGTTAAAATACCATTTAAATAATTTATATATCTAAAGTAAGGGCCTCCTATATTGATAAAGTTTAACACAGTAGCATAAACACTATAAAAAATAACATATCCTTGAATTAATTTGCTAAATAAACTTTTTTCTTTTAATGAATGTAATATTTTAAACAAAACAAGTGATAAAACTACTACTAAAATATAATTATTAAATATTAAATCTGGCGAAAAGATATGTAAATATTTATGTGCAAAAGAAACAATAAAATTACCACTATCAATTGATCTATTACCAAATGTATCAGCGCCATTACTAATAAATCCGTAAGCACTATTAGAAAACATAATAGCTGTTCCTATTATACAACCAAGTAAATATAAAATATGTTCCTTATGTATTTTTTTTGTTTTTACCAAATAATATACAATTAATCCAATTACAAAAATTATATTATAAATTGAAATATTTTCCATAAACAAACTATTAAAAATTCCAAGTGGCAACATTATAATGAATGTATATTTATAAAATGTTTCTTTATCATTAAAAATATTTTTATTTAAATAAATAAATGCCAAAACACCAATCATTGGAACTACATAATTAACAAAACCAGCAGTCCAAGAAACTGTTTGAATAAAAACTGGTAATTCAAGAGTTAATAGAAGTATTAAAATAATTGTTGTATATTTCTTTTTATCAGAAACAATTTTATTTATTAAAAATGTAATAAGTGTAAAAACAATTCCATACAATAATGCTCTTATTACTCTACTTCTTGTTAAAGCAAATGCTAAATAATTTCCAAAATATCTTCCATTTACATTGTCAAAATTATCTAAAAGATGCTGAAGTCCCCATGAGGTACCCCAAAACCAATCATCATGAGTATAAGGTATTAAAAAACCAAATAAACAGGAAAAAAGAAAAACTAAAATATATCCTATATTCTTTTTTGAAAAATCATATATTTTTTTCATATAATCAACTCCTTGCATCCTTTTTATCAATTAATTTTATTTCAACATTATCAGGAATGCCCATTACCTTTTTAAATGTATATGGAAGCCACCCAGTTCCCCATGGACTAGCATTCCAAGTATATCTTTTTGGCATTAATATAACTTCTACTACTTTATAATTATTATTTAATTGATAATCAATATACTGTTTTCTTAATTTATCAATATAATTACAATAACAAGAATAAAAGATAAATCCAACCATAAATAAGCAAATACAAATATTTAAAATATAACTTAATATTTTTTCATTTTTTATTTTAAATTGATCAAAAATTAATAGTATAACAATGTATAACATCAATACTGTAAAAAATGATGTTCTACCTCCCCAAATTGGCGATATAAACATAGCTCCTGTATTGGAAATAGCAAGTATTAGAAAAAATGCTACTCTACTATCTTTAGTTTTAAGTAAATGGTTTATAAAATAATAAATAAGTAAAACTGTATATAAAATCCAATAAATTTTTATATACCATAAAGATGGATCTAAGAAGCGCCAAATAATTCTAATATCATGCTGCATAATGAATGTTAATAAACTAGCTATTAAAGTAAAAAATGGAATAACTAGTACAAAAAGATACAAAAATATTTTTAAAAATTTGTTACTTACTTTAGTAAAAATAAATGAACATAAAACAATAGAAAATAACATTAGTAAAATACCATTATGGATATAAGTGTAGTTGATAAAGTTAGAAATATTATAAATTATTTTTTCAAAAACATTTAAATCTGCAAATCCAGTTGTATCTAATCTTAAAGATGTCCCAGGTGCAGATAACATTAAAAATAAACCAATTATACTAAAAATTAAACATAATATTGATAGCTTATCTATAAACTTATGTTTCATGAATGAATAAACAATTATTAGTATAAATAGCATAATAATTGCAACAGAAACATTTTCTACAAACATACAAAATACTAATGCTAAAATTGGAAATAAAATGTATGCCCACCATTTATCTTTTTTTAAATTATCATTAAAAATATCTTTTTTATAAAATAAAATTACAAAAAAATAAATCATAGGAAACAAATAAGTAATGCTGCCTGTTTTCCATACATAAATTTGCGCAAACATTTCTGAATCTAGAAACAATAATATAAATACTAAGATAGGAATTATAATTTTGTTTTTTGGATTAATAATTTTTACAATAATATAAAATATTGATGCAATAATAGCTGAATGTAAAACAGCCCAAATAAACTGATTTGGCACTAGTAAACTAACAGCAATTCTACTAAAAAAACGTCCTTCAAAAGTCTGATAATTAGCTATTGCAGAATCTATAATTTGTATAAAAGAGGCATTACCAGCAAGTAAATTATTCCAATCATCGCCTCCATATGGCATAAGTAAACTAATGGTAAGAAAAAAGAGAAAAATTGTTAATGTATAAAGTGTTAATTTATTTTTAAATAACTTATTTATTTTCATTAAAATTTCCTCTTTTCTATTTTTCTTTAAGAATGTTTTCTATTTTATTTTGAATTTCATAATTCATTTTATTTCTTTCAAACATAAATACGATTTTAGCGATTAATTTATTAAAGTGTTTTAAATATATATTTTTAGCGCCTTTTTTGTTTAAATATATATTTTTCTTATAATCAGGAAAGTTATCTCTAACCTTTTTGATTGCTAATTCAACAGCTTTTTTATACTCTTTTTTATTTTTTGTTTTAGCTATTCTTCTTATAAATGTACCATATAAATATCTTACATACGAATACTCTAATTCATTTTTAAATTCATCATATAAGTTTTCTTTTTTATAGTATTCTATAATTTGATCTAAAACTGTAATTAAATCATATATTTTATGATTATATGTATATGTTATTGAATCTTCTGTTTGAATATAATTACAATAACTTTTATTTATAACTCCAATTGAATTTACTTTTGGAAAAAGTTTATATAAAAATTCTACATCTTCATACCACAATTTTTTTGAAAATAAATTCTTTTTAACTATTTCACTTTTAATAATTTTATTCCATATTACCGCATAAGAATAAATCATATCTTTTTTAATTTGATTTTTATCATTAGTAGATTTTGTTATTCCAGATTCCACTAAAACTTTTTTATTAGGATACACTGTTGTTGTATCGCATACCACCATATCATAATTTTTTTCTTTTGCTTTATTGTACATATTTTCGTACATTGTTTTATCTTGAGTATCATCACTATCTAAAAAGCCAATATACTCCCCACTAGCGACTTTTATACCTGCATTTCTAGCTCCACCTGGTCCTGAATTTTTTTGATCAATTACAACTATTTGATCATATTTTTCTTCATATTTTTTTAAAATGTTTATTGTATTATCAGATGATCCGTCATTTACTAAAATAATTTCAAAATCATCAATAGTTTGTTTTAATAAAGATTCTATTGTATTAGCAATGTGTTTTTCAGCATTATATGCTGGTACAATTACACTAACTTTCTTCATTTAAGGCTCCCTTTCTAGAAGAATGAACTAAATATCCAGCAATAAATCCTAAATATAATGTAATTATAAGTTCATCTACTATATGCCCACTAAAATAAGATATACAAAGTGGTAACACAAGCATAGCTAATAGTGTCAAATTAAATAAACTTAATTTTTTATATTTTATAAATCTAACAAACGAATATAAAGCAATTGCTATATATGGTAATAAGAATAATATAATTCCTAATATTCCAATTGTATGGTACTGAACAATAAAGTCTTTTTCTAAATATAAATATGCATTTATAAATCTACTATATCCAAGTCCAACAAGGCTTCTAATTGGTGTTTCATAAGTTGCAGAAACATCATCTGTAATTAGTTGTTGTGAGTTTCTATTACCAACTCTTTTTGTTGCTGGAACATCTTCTACTACATATTCCCAAAATTTTTCATGATCTTCATATACATATATTTCTTCATAGTATATTTCATTCATGCCAATATAACCCAACAGTTCTTTAGTTGAAATATTTTCATCTTCTTTCATTTCTGTAAGTTTTTTATCATCTTCATCAGTATATGATGATGAAACATTAACAAGCGGCCCATTAGGCATTATAATCAAAGAAACAACAAAAATCGAAATTAATGAAATAAAACTTTTAATTGAAAAAGAATTCTTTTTCATAACAAATATAAAGAACAAGTAAAAAACAAACATCATTATAAAAATTAAAAACCAACCATATGATGCAACTCTTGTACCAAGCATTATCATTGATAATACAGTTAAGAAAGTTATTATAGTTCTTGGAATTGAAAATTTATTGAATAAAGAATAGATACACATCGGAAGCAATATGTACATAAGACCACTTATTTGATTTGCTGAATTAAACCAACCTTTACTTGCTAATTCATTTTTAGCTAAACTATCATCTAAAAACCAATCAAAAAAGTTTCCTTTAATTACTCCTCCTCCATAAGATGCCAAAGAACATTGAATCAAATTAGATCCTACAATCACAATTGATACAATAGCACTAACTGCTAAAAATAGTTTAATAACCTCTTCTTTAGACGGTTTTAATGTATAAGTTATATAAATAATAGATAATGGAAGCAACATTCTAATTATATAAAATGCTTCTGTTACAATACTGTATTGGAATGTACTATAACCACTATTATCAATTCCTGCTGCTACAAAGTGATGTGTTATCAAATATACAAGCAGCAAGCTTCCATATATATAAATTGTTTTTCTTGTACTTTTATTATCTTTATTAAAGAATAACAACACAAATAATATTCCAATAATTAATAATCTTATTATAGTTGTTGGAGAAAAATGGAAAAATCCTATTATTTCATCTGTATATAATAAGTAACAATCCAATACTGGCTGAATTGCTAAAAATATTAATAAAATTTTCTTTATAAAACGTTGATCAAATATTCTTTTCATACTACCACTCCTCTAATACTTCTTTTATTCGTTTTATTTTATCGGTTATATCATATTTATAATGTTTCAAATTTTCTCTGTACTTTTCAATTTTATTATTATCTTCTAATAGATATTTTAATCCTTCATATAGACCATCTTCAGTATTTTCTACAATTAAGCCATTGTTTTCATTATCAATCAAACTAGAAGTAGCTGCTGTCTTTGTTGCTAAAACAGGCGTTTTTAAAATAAAGGCTTCTAAAACAACTAATCCAAATGCTTCGTAGTAAGATGGTAACATGAATAAATCACAATTTTTTATTTCTTTATATGGGTTGTCCATTTCACCCCAAAAATTAACATTTAATTTTTTTTCATCATTTATTTGTTTCATGCTTTCTAATAATGGTCCATCACCTATAATGTTTATAGATAATTTATCTCCCAAATTAATTTCACGAAGTCTTTCTACAACTTTTAAAAGTCTATCATATCCTTTTACCTCATGAATTCTACCCACTAAAACAATATTTAATTTATCTTTATATGTAGGTATTACTGCTTTTTCTTTTGACATTTTTACTATTTTTTCAGAATTAATCAAATTCGGAATAATCTCAATATTCTCTACATCATAAATTTTCATAAATTCTTTTTTTACACCATTAGAAACAGCAATTATTTTATCAAATTTAGGTATAGTTTGTTGAAAAATTTTGTCATAACGTCTATTTGGATTAATATTTTTATACTCATAGTGAAGCCAATGAATTTTTTTATCACTATCTCCAAAAATAGTAAATAGCGCTGTAAAACCATCTTTGAAAGCAATTTCTAAATCATATTTTTTATTAAGAATCTTCTTTCTCTCTTTTTTTATTCGCTTTTTAATTAATCCTGTTTTCATTTCAAAAATCAGTCTAATTTTTGATAAAAGTAAACCAATTTTTTTACTTTTAATGATCTCTTTTAATGGTAAATCGATGGTTTTGAAATATTTACTACCATATATTATATTTATGTTTTTAGGAATGTTTTTTAATCTTGTTCCATTATTATGTAATACTAATATATCTGTTGTATATGCACCAAAAACATCAAGATTAAGCATATCTTCTAATAAAATTGAAACGCCCCCCATTTGTTTTTCATCTACAACAATTAATAAATTTTTCTTTTTCATAATACCCAAATCCTTTATTATATTTTTAATATTTTTTTAACAAGCATATAATTACCATTATATATTAATGAGCACACAATCTTATATTTTAATTTTTCTTGTTTATAATATTTATTTTTCTTCCAGTTTGGAAATTTTTCTTTCATAATTTTTATTATTTTTAAAATACTTTTTTCGCCTTCTTTATAAGGTAAAAACCTCAAAGTTGCTGCATGAAGTAAGTTTTCTATATATATAAACTCTAATTCTTCTTTGTATACTGATAAACAATTTTTACTTTTAAACAATGATTCTAAATAATCTAATGAATCAAAAATATCTTCCAAAGATTTTGTATATTTAAGTTGATTCATTGTAGAGCCCTCTCTTATTAAATAATAATACAAAGGTATATTCAAAAACGAAATGTTTTTTGTATAAAGACAATATGCTGGAACTACAGCAATATCTTCATAATAATGATTTTCTAAAAAATATAATTCTTTATTTTTTAGAACTTCTTTTTTTATTAATTTACACCAAGCAGATGGCCTGTTTAAAATATAACTTTTAATTGGATCTTTTATAGTGTCAAAACTTTCCATTAAAGAATAATCATCATTTAAAACTTTATAAGCAGAGCATACAACAATATCAGAATTATCGTCCATTGCCTTTTCATATAATTTTTCAAGTGCGTTTTCAGCTATCCAATCATCTGAATCAACGTACATTATATATTCACCTGAAGCTTTTTTTAAAGCATAGTTTCTGGCACTTGCTTGTCCCCCATTTTCTTTAATAAATGGTTTTATAATATTCGGAAATTCTTTTGCATATTTATCTATTATTTCTTGAGAATTATCTGGTGATCCATCATTAATTATAATAACTTCATAATCATTAATTGTTTGATTGACTAAACTATCTAAACATTTTGGTAAATACTTCTCAACATTGTATACTGGTACAATTACACTTATCTTAACCATTCTACTTTCCTTTCGTCAAACGATATAATTTTACATAAATATAAAATAAATATTTTCTTTTTTTACTTAATAAACTTATAAATATTTTCCATTTTTTATTAAGATTTGTTTTAAGTAATTCTGCAAAGTATTCCCTATTTGCATCAGAAACATTTTCTAAAAACCTAAAATACTGTTTAATTGGTTGTTTTATTTGATATTCATTAAAATACATTAAAAGTAAATTTAAAAATCTTTGATCAATTATATCTTGATAATCTTTATTACTACTTTTTTTAAGTATACTAATTAACAGGTTTCTAATCATATAAATTGAAGAAAGGTTTTTTATTGCCCCTTCAAAATTATTAGTAACACTATCTAAATTTTTATAGTAGTAATAATAAGCTTCTTTTAAAAGTTTTACTCTTTCAGTATGTATAAAATATTCTAATAGAAAAACAACGTCTTCCTGATAAAATAGTTTTTCATTAAATCTTATATTGTTTTCTTTAATAATTTTAGCATCAAACAAATAATTCCATAAATGACCTTCAGTTTTATTTGTAAGTAAACTTGTAATTAATATATTACTGTCTTCAATTACTGTATCAATATCAGAAAAAACATCATCTTCATTACTCTTTTTATCAACTTTATTATCAGTAGCAACATAATGACTAAATCTTAGGGCATCAAATCCTTTAATATTTTTAACAGCACCCTCAATAGCTTTCTCATCAAGCCAATCATCTGCATCACAAAAGAAAACGTAATCTCCAGTCATTTTATCTATTCCTAAATTTCTAGAATTAGAGACACCTGTATTTTCTTTATCAATGATTTCTATTTGTTTATATTTTTTGAGTTTTTCAAGTGTAGAGTCTGTAGACCCATCGTTAATAGCTATTATCTCTATATCTTTATAACTTTGGTTAATTAAAGAATTTAAACATCTTTCGATATACTTTTCGCCATTATAAACTGGAATAATAATTGATACACGTTTCATATAATCACCTTTATCTATGAATTATTTTGTTAATAAGATATTTAAAATATTTAAATTCTTCTGTTTTTCTAAATACAATATAGAATAATAGATTTACTACTATTAACACAATTATACCATTAACTATAAATTGTAATAATGGATTTTGTAATACTATTAAATTCATTAATAAGTAAGTAGTGCCTAACATAATTAACATTAAGAAAAACAATTTAATTTGCTCTATATAGAAAACTTTCCATTTTTTATTAAATAATGGTTTATAGACATATTTTGGATAACTATACGCAAATAAAACTAGTGAGCTGATAATACCAGCAACAAAAACGCCTGCTATACCTATTAATTTTACAAAGAATATCGCACTAACTAAATTAACAACTGATTCAACAATTGGTATTCTTCTATCCTGGTAAAAAATACCTGCTGCTTCTTTAAAGGCATTAATTGTTTTTCGCATTCCTTGTAAATAGAAATAAAGTGCGAAACAGAAAATAGCATACATAGGAAGTAAGTACTCTGATCCAATCCACCATGTGACAAATGGTTGCAATGCAGCAAACAATCCGACTGAACAAAGTGCATAAATCCAGAAATTAAATACAGTTAGTTTTTTATAAACTTCATGACACTTTTCTGTTTTTTCTTCTACTAATAAATTACCAACACTTGCTACTATAGAGAAAAATATTTGTGATAATAAAATAGATACAGAATTAAATATTAAAAAATAATTATTATAAATACCTGCATATTTAAGTCCTAAAATCATTGAGATTACTATATATGATGTTCCCCCAACAATAAATCCACCGATTTTGTGGTAGAATAATCCCTTAACATTAGTAAATAGATTTTTTCTAGTCTCTTTATCTAACACAACATAATTTTTATCTTTAATATATGGGTATTTTTTATTAGCAATTAGTGTAATAACTAAATTTTCTAAAAATCTAAATACAATTCTTAAAATTAAATATAATATATAATTTTTAAAGGCAAACAAAATAGCTATTTCACATACATTTAATAATATTAAATAAATCATATGCACTATATTAATGATATAGTTTTTTTGATGTGCGATTAATATTGAACGCTTATAAGAAATTAAATATGAAAGAATAGTATCAAATAGCGCTAAAAAATAAAGCAATATCATACTTTCTGGAATACTATTTTCTCCAACAAAAATTGGTACAAAAGGAGTTAAAATAATACCAAAAACTAATATGGTTGCTGCTATGATGTTATAACATTTTTTATAAAAACGCATAAGAGTTTTTATTTTTTCAGTATCATCATTAGCAATTGGTTTATATAAATTATAAACAATCGCGCTTCCAACACCCATTTCCACTATTGCAAGCATAGACATAATATTAGTAAAAAGGCCATTAGCGCCTGAATATTCTAACCCTAAACACATTAAAAATATTTTTTGGGTTACAAATCCTAATACCATTCCTACTAAACTAGCAAGTGTAGAAAAAATTGCATTATATATAGAATTTTTAGTACGCATTAAATTTCACCTCTTAAAATGTTTTATTTTTCAAAGGAAGACTTTTCTGGTAGAACCATTTCAAAATGAGAAATAAGGTCTTTTTTAACTTTATCATAATCGATAGTTAAATCACTATCATTAATACAGATCAAATCACCTTTTTGATTATCTATAAAATCAAAAAGTTCTGAATTGTTGTTAGAAAGATTAAAAAAAGTTCCTGATTCTTTTATAGATTTAGGTGTAAATTTCCCAGTATAGATTTGCCATAGTTGAAAAATATATTGATTTACATCATAAACACTTCTAAATTTTGAACTCGATGTTTGATCCAAAGTTTCATATTCTTTAGCCCACACTTGTTCAAATGTACTTTTTAAAAAAGGTGCGGCTACATGGAAATTATCAAATCCTGCCATATAAGGCCATTTATTAAGCAATAAAAATCTAATGTTTCTTTTTCCATACTTTAAATTAAAACATTTAGAAAAATTTTGTTTTATCACTTGTTTTTTATTAAAATTTCTACTAATTAACATTTTTACATTTAATAAAATGTATTCAAATAATGGATCAGTATCTTTATCACAGTATGGAATATTATCTCTCCATAAATCACAAGGTAATCCATTTTTAAAGAAAAATTCACTATTTAACGGTCTCATAATAAACATATCGTCATTAAAATAAACAAATTTTTCGGCTAAACCCTCAATTCTATGTAAATTCATTTCAATTGCATTTGAATTAAAAACAGGTAAATACTTTTTTGGAATGAAATCTTCATGTTTCACTACGTTTAACTTAGGATTATTTATATCAAGCCAATCTGGTGTATGACCCCAAGTTACAAAATGTACCTTATTAACCCAAGGAGTATACTTTTCAACAGATCTAAACCAATATTTTAAAATTTCCATATCACGATACCTATTAATAGTATCACTAGTGTCTTCTTTTTTTGAAGAATATTTATTTTTTTCTTCAAGCCACTTAGGATCACTACCATCAACCCAAGTTATAACAAAATCTATTTTTTCATTCATATTTTCACTCCTCTTCGATATATGTTTGAATTAATTTTATAAAATTTTTAGTATTTGATTTGTATTTGTTTGGTTTAAAAGTTTTTGCTTTAAGAAGAGTTTCATGAAAATCATCCATGTTAGTTAGTGGTAAAATATAGTTCTTTTCTCCAAAGTTTTGAACAATTTGTAATTGGTGATCATTTGTATGTTCGCCAAATTCTTTTAGTCTAGGAACAGCAATAACTTTTTTGCCATTTTTTAATCCATCTACAATAGACCCTACCCCTCCATGAGTAATTAACAAGCTACATTCATTCATATATTTATTAAAATCATCTAATGAAATCAAATCAAAAATTTTCATATCTTTGCTTTCAAATTTTGTATGACCTGCTTGAACAATAACTTCTTCTGTTATTGTCCCATTATCAATTTCATTTTGAATTTGTTTTAAAAGTCTATCAAAAGATTTATCTTGCGTCCCTAATGTTACATAAATCACTTAAATCACCCTCACTAATAAATCCAACCTCCATAAATGGCATTTGGATATTCTTTAAGCATTTCTTCCCACTGAACTATAAATACATCAGCAAAAGTATATAAAAGTCTGCCTGTAGCTGTTTTTGTTGATTGATTTGCAAAAGTTTCAATATAAATTATTTTCTTTCTAAAAATCTTAGCCAAACAACACATTGGACCACATGTGTGTGCCCCTGTTGTAACAACCACATCGGGCATTATTTTTAACATATAATATAAGCTTATAAAACAATTTGCCAAAAGCTTAAATGGATACGATATTATATGATCTTTTGTCCCATATAATAAAAAACCTGGGACATTGTATTTTTCTGTTAATTTAATATTTGATTTTGTTTTTTCAGTTATTAAATATGATTCATATTTATCAAATAGTGGGCTTAATTGTAAAAGTTCATTAAGATGTCCACCTGTACTTGATATAAATAAAACTTTTTTCATTCTATTCACCTATCTACAATTATACAATAAAAAGACAAATAATCAAAGCTATTTGTCTATATAAAAATATTTAATATTGTTAATCAAATATATCATAACCTAAATCTAAATCCACATTACCACTAATGCCATCTACGATGCCATCTGAGGCAAATTGCCAATATTTATATGGAGTTAAATTATAGCTAGGTCTTTTTCCCTTAGCATCATTGAAACTAGGATGAACCTTATTAAAATACTCTGCAACCCATATATCATATTTTGGATATAATTTTTGCGGATCAATAAAGTTAGTAAACCAAGTTTTATTTGCATATATACCACATTTATATCCTTTTGATTCAATAGTAGAACAAAAGTATTCTGCTACATTAGTTAGTTTAGTTTTTCCTGCACTCTCGGTACTCTTATCTTCAACATCTAAAAATACTTCCGTTCCTAAATTAGGTCTATAATTATTAACACCTATTTGTTTTAATAATCTAAGCATATGGTTTGCTTCATCTTTAGCACCTGTTTTATCAGGTGTTTCAATATCTTTAGCATAAGAATATAAATATAGTCCGTATGGAATATTATATTTTTCACATGCTGCTACATATGATGCGAAAGATTCATCGTCCTGATAAGAAAAGTCTGCTCCATACCCTGCTCTAATGATTACAAAACCTAAATCTGAATTTGCTATTTTAGTCCAATCTATTTTAGGTTTATTTTTTTCCTGATGATAAGAAATATCAATACCAGTATAAACTTTTTGTTCTGTAAACTTATTTAATTTAAATTTTTGTTTTTTACTTAAGTCACCCGCATATAGTTCTACTTTTGTACCATTTTGTGGTTTTTCGCTAACAACTGTGGCATATAAACTATTTACCTTAGATATAAGAGAAACATATCCATCTCCTGTATCTTTAATTAACCACTGCTGGTTATCATTGCCTGAGTTTTTATATAATTGAATTTTAGTTCCATTGGTCATTCCTGAATTTTCTGTATCTAATACTACTTTAGGATTCATTGCACTAGATATAGAATAATATCCGTCTTTCAAATACTTTATATACCATATTTGGGCATTACTTTTATTTGAAGAATATAACTGAATTTTTGTACCATTTGCTTTTTTACCACTTATAGCATCCAATACCATATTCTCATTAAGTGCACTGTTAAAAGTATAATAACCGTTTTCGAATGATTGAGTTTGTTCATTTTTCACAGTTTCAGTAAAAACAAATTTTTGAGAATTATCTTCTTTTTTATTTCCTATTTCAACATTTGTACCATGCGCTAAACCACCATTTGCTCCATTTAAATAAAGATAGCTATCTCTAGCAACGATATAATAAGCGCCATCTTTAGCATATTTAATATAAAAACTTTGAGCATTTGTATTATTTGATTCATATAATTGTATATTAGTACCTGCCTTTAGTCCAGCACCTTTTACATCTAAAACTTTATTTGAATTAATAACAGATGAGATTTTATAATAACCATTACCAACGTGTTTTACATTCCATTTTTGACCATTAGAATCATTCTTATCTTGTATGCTGACATTTGATTGATTTACCGCAAGATCAGTATCAATACCAATGCTTTTTGTATTATCATTTAAAGGGGAAATAGTATACATTCCATCTTTTAAATTTTGAACTTCTATTTTATTTAATTTAAATTTTTGAGCATTTGATCCATTACCATGATAAAGTTGGACATTTGTTCCATTAGTTGTTTTAGAACCTTTTATATCTAAATACATATTATCAACTTTAGAAATAATATAATAATAGCCATCGCTTGTCTTTTTTAATATCCATTGTTGTGCTTTTGTACCATTTGAATCATATAACTGAATATTAGTACCATTTACGCCTTTGCACCCACGCACATCTAATGCCTTTGAATTATTTAAATATGTTGTAAATGAATAATAGCCATTATTTAAGTATTTAATGTTCCAAATTTGTGACCAGGTATCATTTAAACTATAAAGCTGAACATTGGTGCTATTGGCTGTTTTTCCTCCAGCAACATCTAGTGCTTTTTTGCTACTTAGTTTACTTGTTATTGTATATGTACCGTCTTCAATTGAATCTTCTTTTTTAGGTTCAATTAACTCAATAAATTTAAACTTTTGTGCTTTTGTTTTATTGCCCTTATAAATTTGTATATTAGTACCATTTTTAGTTTTTGCTCCACTAACATCTAAATAAAGACCACTACCTTTAGCAACTACATAATAGTAACCATCTCCAGCATATTTTATTAGCCATTTTTGAGCATTAGTGCCATTACTTTGATATATTTGAACATTTGCACCACTTTTTTTGCTTCCACCATTTACATCAATCACTTTATTCGAATTTAATTGTGATTTTATGTAATAGTAATCGCCTGAAATATGTGTAACTTGCCATTTTTGGGCATTAGTATCATTATTTTGATACAATTGAATATTTGTTTTATTTGCGGTTTTAGCTCCGCTAACATCTAAAACCATTTTACTGTTTAAAGCACTTTGAATTTTATATGTTCCATTTTTAATGATTGCAGCTTCTGCATTTTCTAAACCATATACAAAGCAAAATGCTAAAAATACTATAGAGAATATTTTTTTCATACATCACACCTCTTTATTTCTATAATAGTCTAATATATTATACAATAAAATAATGCATAATAAAAGAACAAATTTACATTTGTTCTTATTTAAAGTGTTTACCATTTGAAGTTTCTTGTGGTCCAATACCGTGATGTTCAAAAGCATTACGGTATTCTTTATCTGCGCTTGCTACTGATAAAACATTATCCTTATAACCTCTTCCATCACCAAAGTAATGCCATAAACCAATTTCTTCTAAGTTATATTCTTTTCCCAAATCAATTGTTAAACATTGTTTACCTGATGAATTAGCTTCTCCATAATTAGCTAAATTATCTATATTGCCATCGACTGTATATGAATATGGTTTTGTTGAAGTGGCTGAAACGCTTCCGGTTATTGTTTTTCCTCGCGCTACATTTTCGCCATCTGCAATTGCTTGGATTTCAATCCAATGATTATAAATATTTTTTGTATTACCATTAATACAATCTTTTATATATCTTACTTTAGTAAGTTGTCTAGATGATGCAGGTTTGTCATTACCCATATATGTTATTCTTGCATATCCATTTCCTGCGTGGCCCGTTTCGGTTCCAGTAAGATTAGTTGCAGGCATAACACTACCACCATTTATCATTTTTGTTTGAACGAAATATATGCCGCTATGATGTTTTGTGTTATTTGTATGTGAAGTATTGCCTGAGTTTCTTGCATTTGAACCAGCATATCCAGAAATATATGAGGATCCGCCTGTAGAACCACTGGCTGATGAAGTTCCACCAAAATAACCGCCACCGCCACCTGGGACTCCATAATTATTACCATATCCAGATCCTGTTTTTCCTTCTCCAAATGCATTTCCAGAAGTTTGTTTTGCACCGTTAGGAGACCACAAATCTCCAGCAATACCACCAGCAGTTGTATGAACACCACCACCGCCACCAGCTGCAACCATTATGCGTGATGCTAAATTATCAGAGGCATATCTAACGTCAGTAGCGCTTCCACCACCACCAGCAGAAGCTTGGAAAATAATAGGATCAGTAATATTTGAATCTATTTTACCATGTGAGGCACCACCACCTCCATTATTTCCTTTTCCAACATTCTTATTAGGTTCACCATTGCTTCCTTGTGCACCTATATATATATATAATTTTTTACCCGCTTTTAATTCAACAATACCTGAAGTATATGCCCCTTTTCCGCCATTGTTTCGTGCTTTATTGGCTCCAACATCAAATGAACCACCACCCTGTGCACCCCATAAATCTATTCTGTAATACCCATCTAAAGGCACTTCATAAACATTTTGACCAAGTGCAGTAAAGGTTTGTCCTGTTGAAAGAGCAATAAGTGGCCATCCAATTTCTGTCCATCTACCATTAAATCTATATGGATTTTCTCCGTCTATATCAATTCCATCTTTATTCCATGTAGTAATTTCTTTAAAAGCATTATTTCCTATCGAATTAACGCTTGCTGGTATTGTAATTTCAGTGATTTGATTATTATAAAATGCACCGTCTCCAATAGAAGTCAAAGTTTCAGGTAAAGTGATTGTTTTTAGTTTATTACCAGAAAAAGCATTACTACCTATAGTATACAAATAATCATTAAGTATAACAGAATCAAGTTGATTTGATAAAAATGCGGAACCTCCAACACTATTAACAGTAATACCTAATTTTACTGAAGTAAGTTGATTACTAGCAAATGCACCATCGCCTACCACACTAACACTATCTGGAATTATTAAATTGCCTGTAAGTTTATTACTTCTAAAAGCGTTTATTCCAATTTTTAAGACACTTACTGGTATATCAATTTTTGTTAAACTATTATTAGAGAATGCGTCTTGTTCAATTGTCCTAACCCCTGGAGGTATAGTTACTGATGTAAGTCCCTTAGCCTTAAATGCATCTTTCCCTATCGCAATTACTCTTTTACCGCCAAATTCACTTGGGATTTTAGGGTTTTTAATATCTGTACAAGTATAACCAGTCACAGTAGCCCCATCAGCATCTGTAGTATATTTAAAACATGAATTTGTAGTTGCAGTTGTATTATAAGATGGATCTACATAGTCTGGATCATTATATTTAGATGAGCTCCAATTTTCGTCACCAACATTAAAAGTTGCAAAACTACCATCACCAAATTCAGCAATTAATCTATAAGTATGACTGATTTCCTTAACATTTACTCTCAAAATGAAATCTTTCATATTTTCTGTAAATATATCTCTTTTTTCATCGTCTGACAAATTTGTAGCCCTTAACCAATCTTTTAAATATTTTTTATTAGAAACTTTATTTTCGCCTTTTATAGTACTTATTTTAGCATCTGTAAAAATTACTGTTTTTAAGTTCTGTGCATCCATTAATTCTTCACAGTACCCAGTACCTCTCAGCCCAATACTTTCATTACATTTGTTATCACTATAAATAGTTAAATATGGTTTTGATTGTGCTGCCAGTGAAGAAGAGATTTTTTTATCATCGCTAGCATTTTCTTTTAAATAGGTTTTAACATTATCAAGAGCATATAATCCCTCTACTGAATTATATTTAAATCCAGAATCATAACTTGTTGATAGGTTTTTAAATTGAACAAACAAAAAAATTAATAGTGATAAAACAAATGTTGCTACTATTAATGACTCTGCTAATAAAAAACCTTTTTGATTATCCCTTGACATAATTACCTATCCCCTTATTGTATTTATCCTGAAACTATTATATAATATTTTTAGGATAAATGCTAGTCCTATATTAATACACAAAAGAAAAAAGAAGGGAGAAAAAAATGATTAAATCATTCGATTTTCAAAAAATACCAGTAGTTGATGTGGTTAATACAATATTAGTTGACTCTGCCAAAAGAGGTGCCAGCGATATTCACTTTGACCCGTTAGAAAAATATATGTTAGTTAGAATAAGAATTGATGGTGATCTTATTGATTATGCTGAAATTCCAAACAACATAAAAAATAACTTTGTTGCACGTATAAAAACAATTTCTAGAATGAATATTACAGAATCACGTTTACCACAAGATGGAGCTATTAAAACAACATTAGAAGGAATTGATCTAGATCTTCGTGTGTCTTGTCTTCCAGTTATAACTGGCGAAAAAATAGTTATTCGTATCTTAGATTACTCTATGAGTTTATCTGGGCTTGGTGAGCTTGGATTCAGCGAAAAAAATTACAAAAAATTATTAGAAATGATAACTGTTCCAAATGGAATAATTTTAGTAACTGGTGCGACTGGTAGTGGTAAATCTACTACAGTATACTCTATTTTGCAGCACTTAAATAGAGCTACCACTAATATTATTACTGTTGAGGATCCAGTAGAAATGAGTATAAAAGGAGTTAATCAAGTACAAACAAATAGTAAGGTTGGTCTTACCTTTGCAGCAGCACTTCGTTCTATACTTCGTCAAGACCCAAATATTATAATGATCGGGGAAATCCGTGACTCAGAAACAGCAAAAATTGCCGTTCGTGCATCTATTACTGGACACTTAGTTTTATCAACAGTCCATACTAATAATTCACTTAACACAATCGAACGTTTAATTGATATGGATGTTCAAAAATATTTATTATCTAGTGCTTTAGAAGGTGTTATTTCACAAAAATTAGCTAGAAAGTTATGTCCACATTGTAAAGTACAAAGACCAGCTACTGAATATGAAAAAGAAATAATTAAAAGCGTTTTAAATATTGATGTTAATACTTTATATGATGTTGAAGGCTGCGAAGAATGTAACAATGGATTTTCTGGACGTATAGCAATTCACGAAGTATTAAGAATTAACCAAGATATAAGAGATGCATTAAGTAACAATGTTTCAAAAGAAGATTTAAGAGATTTAGTATATAAAAAAGCAGGCGTTACTACTCTACTTCAAGATGGTCTTGAAAAAGTTGTTGCTGGACTTACAACATTTGAAGAAATTCTTAAAATTATCGAATTAGAAGATGATGAAAACGTTAATGATAACTTTAACCTAAAGGAAGCAATTGCTTTAACTAAACAAACACAAGCAAAAGAAGAAGCCAAAGAATTTGCTGAAGTATCTATGGCTCATAATAGAGTTAGCCAATATGACAATATTGAAACTGATGATAAAATTGATTTAACAAGCGATACATTAAAACCAATTAATGAAGCGCCTAAGCAAACACCAACCGTAAACGAAGCTCCAGTTCAAAATGTTGCTAACGCTGCAGAAGCACCTACTGGCCCTACATTAAATGATCTAATATCAAAAGCAAATGGAAATTAAAAAGGAACTATTATGTTCCTTTTTTACATGTCTATAAGACAATATTCATAATCCAAATTTTTTATAAATTTAAACATATCATCGATTTTGATAAACATTGTTGCTGTATTGTCATTTGGATGAAAAGTAATTTTTTTCTCATTTAAAATTTCTTTATCGATATATATTTTAATATCATGATCTTTATTATTAATAAGGCCAAATAAAGAAACCATTCCTGGAACCAAATTCATTTTTTCTTTTAAGTGTTCTTCTTTTCCAAAATGAAGTCTTTCGCCAACTATTTCACTTATTTTTTTGATATCTACTCTTTTAGAATCATCTAAAATAAATAAGTAAAAATTTCTATCTTTTTTACCTGCCATAAATAATGTTTTACTTGGAACGCCATCCATGCCCTCAATATATTTATCTGCATCTTCAGTAGTAAATACTGCTGGATGATAAACAATATCGTATTCAATGTTCATATTAGTTAATAGTTCTTTTACTTCTTCCATATTATCACCTACTGAAATTATAACACAAAAAAACAAAAAGAATTACTTTTTGTTTTATATATAAATCAGTAACACCTACTCAACATTAACACCTTTTTTAAATAATTTAACACAAATTATATAGTACGAAATTATTAATAATATATATAAGAAAATACCAAAATACATTATTCCTTTAAAAACATCAATTGATGGTGCTTCATTTGTTATAAACAAATTCATAATGTCTGAATTAAATATTCCAAATACTAACATAATTAAGACAAGTATTATTTGCGAAACAGTATAGAAAACAAATCCATAAATAATTGAACTAATTAGTTTATTATTGTTTGATTTATAACCAACAATTATTCCTAAATAACCAACCTGAACCAAATACAACATTTCTAAGAAAAATATTATTCCTACTACTAATAACATTTTAATCATAGTACTATCATAAATAGTTGCGATAAAGGTTAATGAATCTTTTAAAAATTGTAAATTTTCCTTAGAATAATATGCAATAAAAAGGCTAACGATTATTACTATTGAACTTGTAAATAAAGTTATAATTGAACTTAAAAATTTAGATAAATAAATTGTTTTTTTACTTACTGGAAGTGTATGAGTTAAATAAGATTCATCTTTATAAACATTTGTTATAAACCTACTCCAAAGTCTCATAATATTATTTATTAATATATTAAATATAAATGCAATTGTAGTTCCGCTAGCTATGTAACCAAGCACATTTAAAACTGCTGAATTATCAAAACTCCAAAAAATGCGTGTAAATAGTGCGAATACTAAAGTCAATATATAGAAAACTATTAATACTTTATAAACATACTTTAAATCATATTTTAACACTTTATTTAACATTAAACATCCTCCTAAATATATCATCTATTGAACCATTTTCTTTATTTCTAAGTTCATCACAATCACTAGTTAGAACTATTTTTCCATCATCAATAAATATAACTTCATCTAAAATTCTTTCAATATCAGATATTAAATGAGTAGAAATAATTATACTAGCACCTTCTTTAAAATTAGTTAAAATAGTATCTAATATATAATCACGGGTTGCTGGATCTATTCCACCCAATGGTTCATCTAAAATATATAAATCGGCCTTTCTGCTCATAACTAAAATTAATTGAAGTTTTTCTTGCATACCCTTACTCATTTTAGAAATTTTAATATTTTCTTCTAAACCTAAGGCTTTTATTAATTTCTTTGCCTTTTTCATATCAAAATTTTCATAAAAAGTTTCAAAGTATTTAAGTGTATCCCCTACTTTCATACTTTTATCCAAATAGGTTCTTTCTGGTAAATAAGAAATTGCATTTTTACTTTCGATTCCTATTTTTTTATTATTGATTAATATTTCTCCTGAATCTGGAGTAAGTAAATCATTAATAAGTTTTATTAATGTTGTTTTTCCTGTTCCATTCTTTCCTAATAAACCGATAATTTTACCGTTAGGAATAACTAAATCAATATTTTTCAAAACTTCTTTTTTACCATAATGTTTACTTAAGTTTTTGCATTCTAATAGTTTCATTATTATTTTCCTCCTATACTATTTAAATAATCAATTGCCTCTTTATTATTAAATCCCAATTCATTCATATCAGAAAAATATTTTTTAGCTGTTGCTTTAGCATATTTTTCTTTATATTTTTTAATTAATCCAATATCAGTTGTAACAAATTTTCCATTTGTTCTTTCTGTGTAAATTAATTGCTTCTTTTCTAATTCTATGAGTGATTTTTGTACTGTATTAGGATTTATTTTTGTTTTAAGAGCAAAATCTCTAACTGATGGCAACTTTTCACCAGGTAATATTTTTCCTGAAATAATGCATTTTTCAATTTGCTCTGTTAATTGAATATAGATAGGCCTATCATTATCAAATATAAAATTCATTTTTTTACCTCCGCTATAGCTGTATTAGTTAACTAATACAATAGTACAACAATAAATGTTAAATGTCAACAAAAAAAGAACTGCATTAGCAATTCTTTTTAATTAAATAATCAAATACAAAACAACTCATTGATGTAAAAATAAGCATAATTAAAGAGATTATACTCCATATATCAATAGAATTATTTGGAATCATACTATTGATTAATAAAAATGGTATTATGGCTATTAAAAATGAAATAGCGGTTGCTAAAAGTTTATCTTTTACAAATTTAAATAATAGAAATAATGACCATAAATATACAGTGCCTATTATTGATGCTTTAATACTTAATTCTAAAAACATTTCACTATTAATAAATATATTTAAAATGTTCATATAAGGAATAATTAAAATACTTAAAACAATCAATGTATATAAAATTTTATTATTTTTTATACATATAAATGGAATAGCTATTAAATAAGAAAATATAATAGAACTTATTGGAATTATAGACCATGAAAGCTCTCCGTTAATAGCTCTATCAACTATCGCACATGATAATAATGCAATTAAAGATAAAGCTGTTATTATAATAAATATTATTTTATTGATTTTTTTCATTGTTAAATCCCTCTCTTTTTAATGATCAGCTTTTTTAAATAAACTTCTATCTACACCACAAATTGGGCATTTAAAATCTTCTGGTAGCTCTTCCCCATAATAAACATAGCCACAAATTGTACATACCCATGCTGTTTTATTTTTTTCTGTTGTTACCTTTATATAGTCATCTTTGTTTTCTTGATAATATTCATAAGTCATTGGTTTTTCTTCTTTATAAATATCAGCCTCTACTAATTTACCAATAAATAAAGTATGTGTATCATTATCAATTGAATCTATTTTTTCAAGAACCATATATCCTATTGAATCTTTAATAACTTTTATTTCTTCTATATCCTCAGTTTCAACATTTTCGTATTTATCAATATCTCGTGATGACTTTGTTCCAAAGGTTGTAATAATTTTTGGATCAACATTTCTATCTAATACCGAAAGTGCAAATTTATTATTTTTTTTAAGTAATTCATTTGTATAATTATCTTTCATAACAGAAACGGCAATTAATGGATTATTACCAGTACTAATTTGGCTAACAGCATCAACAATGCATCCACCACCATTAGTAGTTAAAGCATAAACTCCTTGTGAAATTTTTCGTGTTATTTTTTTGTTTTTCATTTTTATCTCCTTTTATTATCTTTCCAGTACCACCATTTTAATTTTTCTTTATCATGTTTTTCATTTGATGCATAATATATAGCCATTCTAAATAAATAAAGCTGACATCTATCTTCTTTAAATCCTTTTGCTTTACAATCCATTTCATAAAGTTCTAAGGGATCTTTATCTTTTAAATCCTCGACGCATCTAATACCAATATTAATTAATGATTCCCTTGTTCTTTCTCCTACACCAGGAATTTTTCTTAAATCAGTTTTCATTTATTTACTACTCTTTTTAATCGGATGTCTTATAACAGTTTTTAATCTACTTTCATCACATCTTCTTGGATCACTTAAATAAATTTCATGATGAAATCTAGTATCTGTTATATCAAGCTCATAACCATTTTCTTTCATATATTCATGCATCAAATCAACTGTAGCTGGTTCTTCATCATAAGAACCAATATGCATACATTGAACACATAATCCTTCATCATATGTTAAAAACTCAACTTTAGAAAAATCGGTTTTTTTCTTTTCTGTTGCTTCTTTTATAGCCCAATCGAAATCCTTTTTAGTAACAAAATCAGGTAATCTGATAATAGAAATAAAATTCAAATCATCTTTTCTATTATAATCCATACCTTTTATACCATCTTGCCACCAAAAACCTTCTAATGGTGGGACAACATACTGAAAATAACCATCTATTTTATAATTTCCTTTATAACTCATTTTTATTGTAAAAGCAATAGCATATAAAAGTCCAATTGTTTTTTTATATTCACCATCGTCTAAATTAGGGTCCCCCTTACCTCTTACTGCTATATAATTCATTTTGGGTATAGTTACAATACTAGGTTTGTTTTTAGGCATATAAAATTCTTTATATTCTTTTTTAT
>CASPVX010000001.1 GCA_949425575.1 uncultured Bacilli bacterium | reverse complement strand
GTTCCCATCCCGAACACAGAAGTTAAGCCCTTCAGCGCTGACAATAGTGTATGCTAAGATAAGACGCCGCGAATTTTTTTTATGCCTTAAATTATTTTTTAATAGTTTAAGGTTTTTTTATTAGTTAATTTTTTAATTGTCAATAGAAAAGTGAAATTTGGTCAAAATCCGGGAGATTCCGTCATTTTTGGATTGTACAGAAATTATTATTCATAAATATATTGTAATAATAGTTTCATTTTTGATATAATGGCTTTGGTGATATTTATGGAATATAAAGTAGTTGCTCATAGTGAAATGGATACAATCGAACTTGCTCAAAATATTGAATCAGAGAAATTTCCTAATATGGTTATTTGTTTAAATGGTGAACTTGGAAGTGGAAAAACAGTTTTTACAAAAGGTATTGCTAATGCATTAGGAATTACTGAAAGTATCACTTCACCAACTTTTACTATCATTAAAGAATATGAAGGAGAACTTCCTTTATATCATATGGATGTTTATCGCTTAGAAAATAGTAATGAAGATATTGGAATTGAAGAGTATTTTACTAAAGGCGGTATTACAGTTATTGAATGGGCAAATATGATTGAAGATATTTTACCTAAAGAAAGATTAGATATAAAATTTAAAGTTTCAGGAGAAAATACAAGAGTATTAGTTCTCGAACCACATGGAAAAGATTATGTTGATCTATGTGAGGCTGTATTGTGAAATATTTATTTTTAGATACATCGACTACTAACTTAGTAGTCGCTATTGTTATAGATGGAAAATTATCTTATTTAAAAAATGAACCATGTGGACAATCTATGTCTATAAGATTAATGCCAGTCATTGATGAAGCATTAAATAATTGTAATGTAAAAATAGAAGAGCTTGATAAAATATTTGTATGTAATGGTCCTGGATCATTTACGGGAATTAGAATAGGGCTTACATTTGCTAAAACATTAGCATGGGCTTTAAGTATTCCAGTTGTACCAATTTCAACTTTAGAAGCACTTGCTAGTGGTAATGCTTCTATGGCTTTAATAAATGCCCGTAGAGGTTATGTATTTGCTGGTGGCTATAATGACTTACTTGAACCACTTTATGACGATAGATATGTATTATTAAGTGAAATAAACACAGATTTGCCATTTGTTAGTTATGATGAGCTAGAAGTAAATACAAATATTCCAAAAATAGATGTTTTAAAAATAATAGCAAAACATGAAAATGATAAAGGAATTAACCCTCATTTATTAAATCCAGTTTATTTAAAACAAACTGAAGCTGAGGAAAAACTAAATGGTTAGAGAAATATCTAAGGACAGTGTGGAAAAATTTCTTTCCACTTATTTTCCACAATATAAAATAACCAATGACCCTTTTGAAAGGTACTTAGGATATTTTGATAATGAATTATTAGGTATTATTGCTTATAGTGTTATTTATGAAAGAGCAGAGATTAATTATATTTTTGTTAGAAGCGAATATAGAAAAAAAAGTATCGGTTCTGCACTTTTGAATAAAACTGTGGAAAAATCAAAAGAAGCTGGTTTAGATAATATTAGTTTAGAAGTTGAAATAAATAATATTGCAGCAATAAATTTATATAAAAAATTTGGTTTTGAAGAAGTTTCTAGGAGAGAAAAATACTATAATGGAGTAGATGGAATATTAATGGTAAGAAAGTTAGGTGATTAAATGGATAAGTATATTTTAGCAATAGAATCAAGTTGTGATGAAACAAGTGTTTCTATTATAAAAAATGGCTGTGAGGAGATTTCCACAGTAGTATTATCACAAATGGATATTCATGCTAATTTTGGTGGGGTAGTTCCTGAAATTGCTAGTCGTAATCATGTTAAAAATATTACTTTGGTTATTGAAGAAGCATTAAAAAAAGCTAATATGACCATGAATGATATCGATGCAGTAGCAGTTACATATGGACCGGGATTAATTGGATCTCTATTAGTAGGTTTAATTGCGGCAAAGACACTTGCTTATGCTTATAATAAACCGTTGGTACCTGTTCATCATATTGCAGGACACATATATGCAAATAACTTAGTTAAACCACTTGAGTTTCCATTAATTTCTTTAGTCGTTAGTGGAGGCCATACTGATTTGATTTATATGAAAGAAGATTATTCTTTTGAAAGATTAGGTGGTACTTTAGATGATGCTGTTGGTGAAGCATATGATAAAGTCGCACGTGTTCTTGGCATTGATTATCCTGGCGGACCTATTGTTGATAAATTAGCCCATACGGGAAAAGATACCTATGATTTACCACTTCCTTTAAATGATAATAGTTATGATTTTAGTTTTAGCGGACTTAAAAGTGCGGTTATAAATAAAATTCATAATGAAAAACAACGTGGAAATTATATTATTGTGGAAAACATGTGTACTTCTTTTCAAAATAGAGTTGTGGAAATCTTAGTTAAAAAAACAATGAAAGCATTAAAAGAAAAAAATGTTAAAAATTTAATAGTTGCTGGTGGAGTTGCAGCAAATAATGGTTTAAGAGAAAGATTAACTATAGAATGTGAAAAAGAAGGTATTGAATTAACTGTTCCAGAAATTAAATATTGTACAGATAATGCAGCAATGATTGGAGCTGCAGGTTATTATGCTTACAAGCTTGGAAGAAGAGCAGATTTAGAGTTAAATGCAAAAGCAAATGATAAATTATATTAATGTATTATAAAAAGATTAATCCCATTTGGAATTAATCTTTTTTTCGAGTAAAACCACACCATAGTACATAATACTAGCAACAATACAGAGAATAAATACACCTGTGATTATTAGATTTAAATTAAATACTTGAGAACCATACATAATTAAATGTCCAATACCAGCTTTTGATGTTAAAAATTCACCCATAATAACACCAATTAGTGACATGCTTATATTTACTTTAACCGCGCTCATAATTGTTCCTATATTACTTGGAAATACTAGTTTAGAAAAAATTTGCCACTTATTTGCACCTAATGATTTCATTAATCTAATTTTATTTTCATCAGTATTTGTAAATCCTTGATGAACACTTATTATAGTTATAATAACTGATATTAATAATGCCATAATTATGATAGATGTTGCGTTAGCACCACCCCATATAATAATTATTGGACCTAAAGCGACCTTTGGTAAACTATTTAAAATAGTTAAATATGGATCAAAGACTTTAAATAAAAATTTATTTGCCCATAAAATAGATGCAATAGTTATACCAATTAAACACCCTAGACCAAATCCTACAAGTGTTTCGTATACAGTTACCCATATATGATGAATAAGATCATCATTTTGATAAAGTGAGATAATTGTTTCAAAAACTTTAAAAGGACTAGAAAAAATAAATGTATTAATTCTTTCAGTAGAGGCTAAAAATTGCCAAATTACTAGAAAAAATACTAATATAAAAATTTGCGATATTTTAACTAAAAGATTATGTAATTTTATTTTTTTTAAATAATCTTTATGCTCTTTACTATACATGATAATCAATATCTTTCCATATTAAATCATAATAATAAGCAAATTTTTTATCTTTTCTATTATTAATAGGTGTACTTTTATTTTCAAGTTCAATGTTATAAATATTTTTAATAGTACATGGCCTATTAGAAAGTACAATAACTTTATTTGCCATACTAATAGCTTCACTAATATCATGAGTTACCATAATTGCACTTTTCTTTTCTTTTTTAATAATTTTATAAACATCATCAGAAACAGCTAATCGCGATTGATAATCTAAAGCTGAAAATGGTTCATCTAATAAAAGTATGTCAGGCTTTGTAGCCAGTGTTCTAATAAGTGATACTCTTTGGCGCATGCCACCAGAAAGATTATTTGGATGAGCATGTATAAAATCTTTTAAACCATAAGTTTTTAATAAATTTAATACATATTCTTTATTCTCTTTTGTAACATTATTTGTAAGCTCAAGGCCTAATAAACAATTTTTTAAAACATTTCTCCATTCAAATAAACTATCACCTTGTGGCATAAAGCCAATTTTAATGTTTAAAGGTACTTCAATTTCACCACTTGATTTTTTATCTAATCCACAAATCATTTGTAATATTGTTGATTTACCACAGCCACTAGGACCTACAATGGCGACAAATTCCCCTTCATTTAATTCAAAAGAAAAATTATCCACAGCTAAAATTTCATCTTTTTTTGTGTGATAAGTTTTTCTTAAATCTTTAATTTTTAATACGCTCATTATTCAGCCTTTGAATACGTATTGTTTACTAATTTATTATAAGGGGCTTTTTTATCTAGTTTGCCACCATTTTCCATTATTTCCTCGATATGATTAAAACTTTCCTCTTCAATATAAGTTGTTTTAAACCAAGAATCATTATCTTTATACTTATTTATAATATCAATTAAATCATTTCTTGAAGTGTCTGGGAAATAATCTATTATAACATCAGCTATTTCTTCAGCACTATGATTCATTGTATAATCAATACCTTTTTGAATAGCATTAGTAAAACCTTTAATTACATCAGGATTATTTTCAATATAGCTTTTTCTAGCATTGTAAGAAGTATATGGAACAGTTCCTCCTAAATTCCCAACTGATTCTACAACGTAACCATAACCCTGTTTTTCTAAAGCAGACGCTGCTGGTTCAAACATAGTTACAAAATCACCAGTTCCTCCTATAAATGCTCCTGACATAGATGCAAAATCAATACTTGTATCTAAATTAACATCTTTAGTACTAAGACCATTTTGATTTAATGCCCATTCTAGAGTAAGAGCTGGCATTCCACCTTCTCTACCACCTAATATATGTTTTCCTTTTAAATCTGTAGTTTTAAAGTTTTCGATCTTTTCTCTTGAAACAAGAAAACTTCCATCTTTTTTAGTAAGACCAGCAAAGTTAACTAAATAATCTTTTTCACCATTATTATATACATAAATAGTTGCTTCACTACCACAAAATCCAATTTCAACATCGCCAGATAGTACAGCTGATGTTACTTTATCAGCACCTGAAGTAAGTTGTATATCAACTTTTAAACCTTCATCTTCAAAATAACCTAGTGAGTGTGCTACATATTGCGGTGTATAGAATACTGAATGTGTTACCTCACCAACAGTAATTTTCTTTAAATCATCTTTTTTATCTTCTTCTCTAAATGTAAAAATTCCTACTACAATAAGTCCAATTAAGATTAAACCAATAACAATTTTTTTCAAAATATCTCTCCCTTCTTTTCTAAAGTAGTATATTCTTTTAGTAGAATAGAGTGAGAATAAAATGTAATTGTGAAGTGAAAATGTGTTATCTTATGTGAATATATAAATAAAAAAATTTAATGTGATAAAATATATTTAAGAAAGAAGATGGTATTTTGGAAGAAAATATAAAGAAAATACAAAGCTTTGTAGATTTAGAGGCACAAATTAAACAATGTAGGATCTGCAAAGAATTATTTATCCCTAATCCTTTAGTTTTTGGTAATAAGAATGCAAGAATAGTTCAAATAGGCCAGGCCCCATCTTTAAATGCTAGTGCAACTAATACTTTTTTTAATGATGAAAGTGGAAGAAGACTTAGAAATGAATGGTATCAAATAACTGAAGAAGAATTTTATAATCCAAACAATTTTTATATTCTTCCTTTGGCTCATTGTTTTCCTGGAAAAAACAAGTATGGACATGATAACAATCCACCACAGATCTGTTTTAAAAAATGGGGAATTAATGAGTTAGAACAGGTTAATAATGAAATATATATAATATTAGGGGCAAAGGCTGCCAAAAAGCTTTTTCCTAATGAAAAATTTGAAACTTTAGTTTTTACTGATAAAATCTATAATGGTAGAAAAACATTTGTCCTTCCGCATCCATCACCACTTAATAATAGGTGGCTGAAAAAACATCCTGATTTTATCGAAAAAAGAATGCCGATCATCAGAAGAAAAATAAAAGAAGTTTTAAAATAAAAAATATACTGTAAAAGATTATGTGAATAATCTTTTCTTTTGTTTGTAAATAATGTTATAATTATATTAGGTGATAAGATGGAGTTACAAACACTTAATGATAAACAAAAATTAGCTGTTCTTAATACTGATGGACCAATGCTTGTTTTAGCAGGCGCTGGTAGTGGTAAAACAAAAGTATTAACAACAAAAGTATCTTATCTAGTTGAAGAAAAAGGAATAGATCCTTATAATGTTTTAGCAATTACTTTTACTAATAAAGCTGCAAAAGAAATGAAAGAACGTATTTTAAAAATGCTAGGGCCTATAGCCTATAAAATTCAAATTTCAACGTTTCACTCGTTAGGACTTTTAATAGTAAGAGAAAACTATGATAAATTAGGATTTGATAAGAATTTTACAATTTTAGATAGCGATGATTCATTAACAATTGTTAAAAAGATTTTAAAAGATATGAATTTGGATCCAAAACATTATAATCCTAGAATGATTAGAAATAAAATTAGTAGTAGTAAAAATGAACTTATCGATTCAGAAAAATATTCAAGATATGTTAATAGTGAATTCGAAGAGATTATTTTAAAGGTTTTTGAAAAATATGAAAATAAATTAAAAAACAGTAATTCATTAGATTTTGATGATTTGTTATGTTTACCAATTACACTTTTTAATAAGTATCCAGAAGTATTGATGGAGTATCAAGAAAGATTTAAATATATTCTTGTAGATGAATATCAAGATACTAATGAGGCGCAATATATTTTAATAAAAATGCTTTCAGCTAAGTATAAAAATATTTGTGTTGTAGGTGATATTGACCAATCAATATATGGTTTTAGAGGTGCAAATTATCGAAATATTCTTAATTTTGAAAAGGATTATCCTAATACTTTAGTTGTACTTATGGAAGAAAATTATAGATCCACTTCAAATATTTTAAATGTTGCTAATGATATTATTAAAAACAATAAGCAACGTAAAGAAAAAAATTTATGGACTAACAATGGCGATGGTACAAAAATTAAATATCATAGAGCCTATGATGAAAAAGATGAAGCAGATTATGTTGTGAGTCAAATTAGTTCGCTTATAAAAAATGGAGCAGAAAAATCTGAAATAGCCGTTTTATATAGAACTAATGCACAATCAAGAAATATGGAAGAGGCATTTTTAAAAGCCAATATTCCATATAAAGTAGTAGGAAGTTTTTATTTCTATAATCGTAAGGAAATAAAAGATTTAATTAGTTATTTAAAATTAATATACAATAAAAAAGATGATAATAGCTTAATGAGGATAATAAATGTTCCAAAGAGAAAAATTGGAGCTAAAACACTTGAAAAACTTGGAGAAACAGCGGCTATCTATAATATTAGTTTATATGAAGCTATTTCTTCAGGACCAGAACTTAAGTTTAAAGAATTAATTGAAGAGATAACTGCATTAAGTGAAGATTTATCATTAACAGAACTTGTTGATTTAATTTTAGATAAAAGTGGTATGAAGGCTGAGCTTGAAAGTGAAAAAACTTTAGAAGCTGAGGTTAGACTTGAAAACTTAGAAGAGTTTAAATCTATAACTAAAAACTTTGAAGAAAATAGTGGTATTATTTCTTTAGAAGAGTTTTTATTAGAGATAAGTTTAGTTTCAGACATTGAAGAACATCGTAATAATACTGATGTTGTAACACTAATGACTGTCCATTCAGCTAAAGGTTTAGAGTTTAAACATGTTTATATTATTGGATTAGAAGAAGGAATTTTTCCTCATACCAATTCATTTAATAATGGAGAGGATATTGAAGAGGAAAGAAGACTATGTTATGTTGCTGTTACTAGAGCTAAAGAAAGTTTGACTTTGCTTAATGCTAGGAGAAGAATGCTTTATGGTAATACAAATGCTAATCCTCCAAGTAGGTTTATTGAAGAAATAGATGATAAATATTTAGATAAAGATTTTGTTAAAAATGAAGAGGAAGTAAAAGAGAGTTTCCACAAAAAAGAAATGATTGATGAAAGTGCTGAATATTTGGTAGGCGACAAAATTATTCATGATTCTTATGGTAAAGGTGTTATTGTAGGAATAAATAAAATGATTTTGACAGTAGCATTCGCTCATCCAATAGGCATAAAAAAACTTATTAAAGGTCACAAGAGTATTAGAAAGGTGTAGGGTGATTATATGATTATACAAAGATTTTTTGAATGGTTAAATAGTTTAGGAGAACCAATTAAAGACTTTATTGTTGAACATGGTTCAAATCCGATATTTTGGCTTGGAATGTTTTTGGCAGGAGTATTAGTTTTTTCAATTGTTTATGGAGCACTTCATAAAAATGGTTAGAAAAGCAGTAATCCCAGTTGCAGGACTGGGAACTAGATTTTTACCAATAACTAAATCATTGCCAAAAGAAATGCTTCCAATTGTGGATAAACCTAATTTACAATATATTGTAGAAGAGGCTATTGAAAGTGGAATAACAGAAATTCTAATTGTTTCTAGTCACAATAAACCAGAGATAGAAAACTATTTTACTGAAGATATTGATTTAGAAAATCATTTAGAAGAAAAGGGTAAATTTGATTTACTTAAATTAGTAGAGGAAACTAACTATGATATAACAATAGATTTTGCCTATGAAGATACATTCTCTGGGAATGGAATGGCCATAAAAATGGCAAAAGATTTTGTTGATGGAGAACCTTTTGCACTTTTATATGGTGATGATTTAATGATGTATAATGGTAAACCAGTTTTAAAACAACTAATTGATATTCATGAAGAATATGGGTGTAATGTTATTGCAGCATTAGAAGTTAATCCAGAAGAAGTTTGTAATTATGGTATTATGAAGCTTAAAGAAGGAACAAATATAATTGATTCTTTTGTTGAAAAACCAAAAGTTGGAGAAGCTCCAAGTAATTATGCTGGAGTGGGAAGATATGTATTAAATCCTGAAGTATTTAATGAATTAGATAGATTAGAAATGAGTCCTAATGGAGAATATCAATTTACTTTAACTTTTGAACCACTTATGAAATATCAAGAAATGAGAGCTTGTCCATTTGAAGGTACTTATTATAATATAGGTAGTAAGATTGGCTATTTAAAAGCAAATGTTGATTTCGCACTTAATAGGGAAGACTTAAAAGAGTTTAAATCATTTTTAAAACAAAAAGAACTTTAGAAAAATCTAAAGTTTTTAATTTTATAAAAAAATTTGCAGATAGTGACTGGCTTATATTATGTTAATTTTATTGATGTTTTATATAGTTTAGGTTATAATAAATAATGGTGATAACGTATGATTTCAAAGAGAATTGATGAACTTATAGATATAATAGAAAAAGCAAATTATGAGTACTATACTTTAGATAAACCAACGATTACTGACCAAGAATATGATAGATATATGCAGGAATTAATTAGGCTTGAGGAAGAAAATCCAGAACTGCAAAGACCTGATTCTCCAACTGTTAGAGTTGGAGGAAAAGTAATTGATGGTTTTGAAAAGGTAACTCATGAAAAGCCTATGCTTTCATTAGGGAATGTTTTTAATGAAAGTGAAATTATTTCATTTGATGAAAAGATAAAAAAAGTAGTTTCAAAACCTAAATATGTTTGTGAACTTAAAATTGATGGATTGTCAGTTTCACTATTATATAAAAATGGTAAGCTGGTTAGAGCTGCTACTAGAGGTGATGGAGTAACTGGTGAAGATATTACACACAATGCTAAAACAATAAAGAGTATTCCTTTAAAAATAAATAAAGATATTGATATTGAAGTACGTGGGGAAATATACATGAGTAAAGATTCATTTGATAAATTAAATGCTTTTGGTGAAAATTTTGCAAATCCACGTAACGCAGCAGCAGGAAGTGTTAGACAACTTGATTCAAAGGTTGCAGCAAGTAGAAAGTTAGATTGTTTTATTTATCATTTGCCAGATCCAGAAGATTATAATATTTATACACATGAAGATGCTTTAAGATTTATGAAAGAATTAGGATTTAATGTAAATCCTAATAATAAAAAAGTTAATAATATAGAAGAACTATTGGAGTATATCGATTATTGGACAGAAAATAGACCTAAATTGCCTTATGAAATAGATGGTGTTGTAATTAAAGTTAATGATTTGAACGATCAACAGAGATTAGGATTTACAGCAAAAAGTCCTAAATGGGCTACTGCTTATAAATTTCCTGCCGAAGAAGTTCTTACTAAAGTTACTGATATTATTTTTACTGTAGGAAGAACTGGACAAGTAACTCCGAGTGCAAATTTAGAGCCAGTAAGAGTTATGGGATCTGTTATTTCAAGGGCAACACTTCATAATGAAGATTATGTTGTTAGTAAAGATATCAGAAAAGGCGATATCGTTTCAATTAAAAAAGCAGGAGACGTAATTCCAGAAGTAGTAAAAGTTATAACAGAAAGAAGAGATGGTACAGAAATTCCTTTTGAAATGACTAAAGTATGTCCAATATGTCATCATTCTTTAAAAAGAAAAGATGAAGAAGCTGCTTATTACTGTACTAATGAACATTGTGACGCTAAAAAAATAGAGAAGTTAATTCATTTTACAAGCCGTCATGCTATGTATATTGAAGGCTTTGGTGATAGAATAATTGAAGATTTTTATAACTTGGGTTATTTAAAAAACTATGATGATTTTTATAAACTTTATGAACATAAAAAAGAACTTGCCGAACTTGAAGGTTTTGGTGAAAAAAGCATTAATAATTTATTAGAGAGTATCGAAAATAGCAAAAAAAATTCTTTAGAAAGATTATTATTTGGATTATCTATAAGACATGTTGGTGCGAAAACTGCAGATATTTTAGGTAAAAATTTTAAAACAATGGATAATATTATAAATGCGAGCTTTGATGATTTAGCATCGATCAAAGATATTGGAGATACTATCGCAAAAAGTGTTTGTGACTTCTTTAAAAAAGAAGAAAACTTAGATTTGATAAAAAAATTAAGGGCCTTAAATGTAAATATGATGTATTTAAAAGAGCAAATAGGCGAAAAAACTTACTTTACAGATAAAAACTTCGTACTTACGGGAACATTGGAAAGATTTTCGAGAGATAATGCAAAGGAAAAAATTGAATTATTAGGTGGAAATTGTAGTACTTCTGTTAGTAAAAATACAGATATTGTCATTGCTGGTAAAGAGGCAGGGAGTAAACTTGACAAAGCGAATAAACTAGGTATAGAAGTTTGGGATGAAGAAAAATTTATTAATGAACTTTCAAAATATTAAATGCACTTTTTGTGCATTTTTTTTGAAAATAACTTTATATTAAAAAAACTTTATTTTTGAAATAAAGTCTGTTATAATATGTTAAGAATAGGAGGTATTTAAAATGAACGAACCTAAAGAAAATATTGAAGAGACTCCAACAACTGTATTTGGTGATGCTGCAGAAACTGTAACTCCAGCTTCAACACCTGCTGTTGCCCCTGAAGCATCAGCTGGACAAGTATTTGGAGGGGCTGCCCAAACTGTAGCACCTGCTCCAGTTCAACCAGCTCCAACACAACCTGTTGCAGCTACTTCAGTATCTGCTGTTGCCCCTGAAGCTCCAGCCGTAGTAACTCCTGCACCAGTAGAAACTGTAACTCCAGTTCCTGCTGCTCCAGAAGCAAATGCATCTGTACCAGTTGCACCTGCTGCTGAGACAGTTACTCCAGTAGCTCCAGTGACTGAAACACCTGTAGCACCTGCACCTGCAGTAGCTCCAGTAGAAACAGCTTCTGTAACCGAAGAGGTAACTGAGGAAAAAACAAAAAAAGGATCAAAAGGTGCTGTTGTATTAATTTTAGCACTTGTGATCATAATCGTAGCATTTATTATTGCTTTGCCAATGATAAAAAATTATTTAGGATATTAATAAATATCCTTTTTATTTTTGTTTAATTAATTCAAAAAAATCTATTATTTTATTAAATATATCAGAAGTTTTTACAACTTCTTTTTTTAAATTTTCAAAAATGATATCTATATTTTTTTCTTTTTTGTTAAAACATTCTAAATAAAGGTATTCTAACTTACTTTTCTCTTTATTTTTATATAATTTAGTGATTTTATTAATTATCCTTTTAATATCATTTTTTTCTTGTCTAGTTAAGTAAGGGTTAGTATTTTCAGAATTTACTAATTTGTAATTAAGGTGAGTTGTTTCTAACCTATGAACAACTTTTAATGTGCTTCTTTCTTCATCAATTAGCAAGTGACTTTTTTGTAGTAATTCGCCTTTATTATTTAATTTAATCGCAATTGCTTCTTCTTCAAATGCGATTAAAGCAATATAGTATTCTCCATTTATTCTACTGTTTTTATAAACATTACTTTGTTTATAAATTTTTTGTGAAACTTCTTCATCAAATATTATTTTATTGTTTTTAATATTAAAGTAATCTTTTTTGGGTAGCCTAAAAATAGGCATTTTTTTTACATGGAGAAGTGTATCTCCAATTTCCCATTCAAAACTTTCGTATAATTCATCATTAAAATTTAATATTATGTCGTAAATAAAGTTCATCTTTTTCTCCTTTCGGTATGTAAATTGCTAAAAAGGTAATAAATAAACCAATAGGTGCAATTAAACATTCAAACTTTCTACAAATAAAATTTACATAATCTAAAAAATTATACCCTAATGCCATCAAATTCATATAACTAATGATATAAACACATCCAATAACACTTAGCCCAAAACCTAATAAGAAAAAAAAGATTCGCATAGACATTTATATCACCTAATTAATCATATTAAATAAAAAGAAATTAATTAAATACATTTAATCTTATTTGTCCGCATATACTTGCCATAGGAGGAGAAGGATTATGAATAAAGTAAAAATTTTAGGTATTGTTGCGATCATTATATTAATAGTATTTGTCATTTTAACTATTAATCATAAAAAAGAAAATCGTGATTTAGAAACATCTGAGGAAATAAGCGGAAAAATTTTATCTGTGTCTAGTGATGAGCTTACGATTCAAGATGATGAAAACTTAATTTATACATTTAAAAAATTTAAAGATGATGGAAATTTAACGATTGGGGATAGTTTTGTTTTTAACTATAAAGGAACTTTAAATAAAAATACATGTGAACAAACTGCATCGATTTTAAAGGTGGCTAAAATGGATGTAGCAGACGATGATTCTCTTTTCGATAATGGAATGTTTAAAGATTTTTATAAAATGGCTTATAATACTTTAAATAAAATGACAACACAAGAGAAAATTGGTCAAGTTATTTTAGCAGGTGCCCCAGAAAATAATCAAATTGAAGCATTACAAAGAAATAATTATAGTGGTTATATTTTATACAAAAGAGATTTTGATGGAAAAACCCCTAATGAGGTTATAAAACATATTAATTCATTACAAAGATCATCAAAGATTCCATTATTAATTGCTGTTGATGAAGAAGGTGGTTCTGTAATTAGGGTTAGTAGTAATTCAAAATTGGTATCTGAGCCATTTAAATCATCACAGGAATTATATAATACAGGAGGACTTAACTTAATTAAAAATGATACTATAAATAAAAGTAAAATTTTAGAGAATTTAGGAATCAATGTTAATTTAGCACCTGTAGTTGATGTTTCTGATGATAAAGATTCATATATTTATAAAAGAACATTAGGCCAAAATACAGACGTTACATCTGATTATGCTAAAACAGTTATACAAGCAAGCAAAGGAACTGGTGTTTCTTATACATTAAAACATTTCCCTGGGTATGGAAATAATAAAGACACACATAATGGAATATCTACTGATAGTAGAACATATGAAGAACTTGTAAAAAATGATTTACCTCCTTTTATATCTGGTGTTAAAGCAGGTGCAGAAGCAGTTTTAGTAGGTCATAGTATAGTTAGTAGTGTTGATTCTAAGAATCCAGCTACACTTTCTGCAAGTGTACATAACTTATTAACAAATGAAGTTGGGTTTACTGGCATTTCTATTACTGATGATCTTTCAATGGCAGCTATTACTGATTCTGATGCACTTGTAAAGGCCCTTATGGCAGGTAATGATTTATTAATTGTAACTGATTCAGAAGGTAGTGTTAATACATTATTAAAAGCTGTTAATGAGGGAACTTTAAGCGAAAAAGTAGTCGATAAAGCTGCACTTAGGGTTCTAGCATGGAAATATTACAAAGGTTTATTTTTAGATAACCAAAAATAAAAGGCGATAAGCCTTTTTTCTTTGTACCATTTGAAAAAATTTGATATAATCATCTATGTAGGAAAGTAATGGTGAAAATATGGAGATAAAATTCACAATTGATCAGTTTGAAGGACCACTAGATTTGTTACTTCATTTAATCAAAGAAAATGATATAGATATCAAAGATATAAATGTAAGCGAAATAGCAGAGCAATATTTAGAATTTATAAGACAAATGAATGAACTTGATTTAAATGTCAGTAGTGAATATTTGGTTATGGCTTCTGAACTTACATATATGAAATCAAAAACATTACTTCCAAGTGAAACATCTGAAGAAGAGGAAGAAGATCCAAAAGAAGAATTAATAAACAGATTAATAGAGTATCAAAAATATAAAGAATTATCAGCAGCATTTAAAGATCTTGAATTTTCAAGACAAGAGCTATTTGGTAAAAATCCAAGTTATCTAGATGAATTTAAAGAAGATGGAATTATTATTGATAATGATATTACTTTAGATGATTTATTAAAAGCATTTGCTAATTTTAATGTTAGAAAAGAAAACGATAAGCCATTAAATACAACAATCACTAAGAAGGAGTATTCTGTAAGTGAACGTAGTCATGATATAATGAATAGGTTAAAAAAATATAAAAAGATTGAATTTACAGAATTGTTCGAGGTTGTAAATAAAGAATATGTTGTTGTGACTTTTTTATCTATTTTGGATTTAGCACGTAAAGGTCATTTAAATATAAAACAGGATAAGAATTTAAGTCAAATTTTTATTTTAGCACGAGGTGAAAATTAAAATGAAAGCAGTATTAGAAGGATTACTTTTTGTTTCAGGCGATGAAGGTATTTCTCATGATCAATTAGAAAGTGTCTTAGAACTTTCTAGTGAAGAAATTGACACTTTAATAAGTGAACTTAAAAATGATTATGAAAATAGGGGAATGACTATTGAAACGTTTGGTGCAAAATTTAAATTTGTAACACGTAAGGAACATGCGGAATATTATAAAAAATTATTTAATAATGAGGATAATGGGAATCTTAGTCCATCTGCTTTAGAAACACTCGCAATCATTGCTTATAATGAACCAGTAACAAGAGTTATGATTGATGAAATTAGGGGTGTTTCAAGTGCCCATATTGTTAGAAAATTAGTATTTAGAAATTTGATAAAAGAAAAAGGTAGATCGAATTTACCTGGTAGACCTATTTTATATGGTGTTACTGATGAGTTTTTAGATTACTTTGGATTAAATTCTATAGAAGATTTGCCAAAGGCACCAGAAATTGAAGAAGAAAAAGAAGAAGATCTATTTTCTTCTAAATATACAGAAGTTTAGAAAAGGGGAAGATTATGGCTGAAAAAGAAGAAAAACAGAAACCTAAAGCAAAGGTAATAAAACCAGAAGAAAAAAAGAAATCCACAGCAAAAAAAGTTTCTAAAAAACAAACTACACAAAAAGTTGAAAAAAACATAGAAACTGATGAAATAAAAGATTTTGTAGATAAAAGTGCTGAAGCAATAAAAGAGGAAGCAAAAGTAGCTGCTGATAAAATTTCAAAAGTTTCAGAAGAAATTTCTACTAAAGTTGCTCACGCAGTTTCTGATATTAATGAAGAAACACCAATTGTTACTAAAGAAACTATGAATAGAGTAATATATGCTTTAATTATTGTTGTAGTTTTAATTGTAATTATAAAAATTTTTGGTTTGTTCATTGAAATTGGTGAAAATTTATTTAAAGATAATAAATGGGTTTTAAATAGGGCAGAATCATATCTTGCTAATTTTACAAATGATCCTATTGATGAGATTGAATGTGATAGTAAATCAAAATATAAAGATGGTTTTATAGTAAAATGCGATTTGGAATCATTAGAACTTCAAAATAAATGGATGACTGATGATATATATGTAGGTGTTAAAGAAAATAACCATGGTTATGTAACTTACTGTGCTCCATCAACATATAAAAGTGATATTAGAAAATGTTTAAGAAAAAACTAAAAAAATATATAAAAAATTACGCTGTTATGATATAATTATTAACAGTTGCTCGTATGGCGAAATTGGTAGACGCGATAGACTCAAAATCTATTTTCCTTTGGAAGTTTCGGTTCAAGTCCGAATACGAGCACCATATATAAAAATAACTCAGATATTATCTGAGTTTTTATTTATGTCCATCTTATTTAAAGATTTAATGATTCTTTCAGTACAATTATTTATAAAATCTATAATATTAGAAATATCTAACATATAGGTTTTCTCTTCTTTGCTATTCATAATTATTTTACCAGCATCATTTAAAAGGAGTGGTAATTTCTCGGTAGGAATTTCTTTAATTATGTTTTTAGGTAACTTTAATTCTTCATAAAAAAGTGATAAATCTAAATTATAATAATCAAGTAATTGTGTGGTCAAATTTGTATAGTCATTATATAAAAGGTGAAGCCACTCTTTTTGTTTTAATTCTACAAGTGAACCATCTAATAATCTTACTTTTGTAAATAGAAATTTATTAGGCATAAATTCTTCCCACCAAATTTTATCGGTATATAGATGAACAAAGTATCCCATTACAAAGGGATCATTTAAATTGGTTTTATATTTTTCTAAAAATTTATTTATATCAGGCACACCAGTTTCTTCATCAATTAGGAAATGTGATTTTATTTTTGTTTCATTAATAAGTTTGCTTATATCTGGGGCTATTGCACCTAAATATATTTGTTTTTCATCCATGTTTAATGTTTCATTAACTTTTTTTGCTACACAAATATGAATAAGTGAAGATGCCATTTTGATCCCTACTTTCATTAATTATTTTAGCACATTCAAATTATGTTTAACAATAAAAAAATATTTTAAGTGTAAACAATTTTACTATGTATCAAAGTGCAGAAATTATTAATAAAAAGTTAATATTTTCCAAAAAATTACTTTTTTTTTACAGTAAAATAATGTATAATGAATAGAGAATAGGGAAGGGGTTGCACATACATGATTTTAAGAAAGCCATATGCCTTTTTTATCAAATACTTTAGATGGTTTCATGTTGCAATAGCTATATTATCAGCGTTTTTAATTCTAAAAACTATAAAAATGGTTTCATTTTTTTCTGATTATGCTAAAACGAGTCAATTAATTAATGATTTTGATATTAGTAGTTATATTAACATTTATACTTTTCTTTTGGTTTTTTTAGTAATTGTTTTTAATGTGATTTTATTATCAGTAATGATAGTTAAAAAGAAACCTTTTATTCAATATATTTATAACTTAGTTGCTTATGCTGAAACTATTATTATTTATGGTTTCGCATTTTCTGCATTAAGAACTGTTAGTTCACAAATTTTAGAAATCACAACAGTAACATTAATTAGAGACTTTTTAACTATTTCAATGTTACTTCAAATTGGTGTATTTATTACTGCGATTATTCGTTCTACTGGATTTGATATTAAAAAATTTGATTTTGGTGAAGATTTAGAACAGTTGGATATTAAAACTGAAGATAATGAAGAATTTGAAGTTGATGTTGAATTTAATAGAAATGTTGTGGAAAGAAGTTTTAGATCAAAACTTAGACATGCAAAATATGCAATTGTTGAAAATAAATTTTTTGTAACAGTTGCTTCAATTATTATTGCTTTATTTGTAGGGTTACTTATTTATTTTAATGTAGGTATTTATACTATGAAGGTAAATGAAAGAACACCTTTTGTAGCAAGCGGTGTAGGTATGATTGTTAAATCTGCTTATGTTACAAATAAAGATTATAAATTAAATGAACTTAATAATGATAAGGCCTTAGTTGTTTTAAGAATAGAAGTTAAGGCTAATAATCAAAATACGGAAAAATTAAATACAGGACTTGCTAATTTAAGAATTAAAAATTATAGTTTTGGACCTACTACAAAATATATTAATACGGTTAAGGATTTAGGAAATATATATTTTGATCAAAAATTAGATGGCGATTATAAATCATATATTTTGGTTTATGAAATTCCAAAAGGTCTTATGAAAGAGAGTATGCAACTTAAGTTTAATGATACGGTTAGTTTTGTAAGAGGTGAAGTAGGGGCTAAAAGTATTTATGTTAAATTAAAACCAATAAATTTAGATAAAATTAAAGAAAATAAAACTCAAAAAATAGGGGAAACATTAAATTTAAAAGATAGCATTTTAGGACAAACCACTTTAAAAATTAACAGTTATCAAATAGCTGAAAAATTTAAAATTTCTTATAATTATTGTTACACTGCTTCAAAGTGTGTTAATTCGGTAGAATATGTTAATCCAACAGCTTCTTCAAATTATAACAAAGTAATTATGAAAATAGAGGGAACGTTTAAAAAAGATAGTTCTGTAAATATTAGTAAAATGAATGATTTATTTGATTTTATAAATTCATTCGGTATTTTAACTTATGTTGTTGATGGTAAAACATATACTCATCCAACAACGTTAAGAAGGGTTACTCCACAGAAAGCAAAATTAGAAGATACTTATTATATAGAAGTAGTTCCAGAGGTTGCAAAAGCAACAAGTATATATTTTGATTTTAAAGTAAGAAATGAGGAGTATAAATATATTTTAAAATAATTATGAATTATGCTATAATGATATAAGGAGGATAGGAAAGTGAGGACAAAATACTTTTTAGGCATAGCTGCGGCCCTATGCTTTTTGCCTATATCGGCTCATGCAGAATGTAGTAGTGAAAGAATTGCAGAACTTAATAAAATCGCTAACAATGTTAATTTAAGCTATACATATGAATTTGATAAAACTGTACCAGATGATGGAGGAAAGTCAGAAATCATGGCGGCTCTATTTTCCACACATATTAGTAATCTAACAAATGACATTTATATTGAAAACACAGAAACGGGCAATACTCATGTGGGAACAGGAGAAACAACCGATCCGACGAAATTTGAATCAGGGAAAAGTATTACATATACAATTTATTCAAATGATCCTAACTGTAAAGGTCAATCGTTAACTAGTAAATACATAACTTTTCCTAAATTTAATGAATATTCAACGTTTGATGAATGTGAAGAATATCCTGATTTTAAATATTGTAAAACCTGGTTAGATACTTCTAATTTGAATGTAGACGATTTTAATGCAGCATTAGAAAAATATAAGAATGGTAATAAGTCTGATATATCGAAAGCTAAAAAAAATAAAGTCAATTTCTTTGATGAATATAAATTTTTAATAATTGGCTTAGGAACTATTTTGGTTATTGGTATTATCGCGTTTGTTGTGATTAAAATAGTTAAAAGAAGAAAGGGACAAGATTTATTATAGGAGTGATAAAATGAAAAAGAAAATAATTTGTTTATTAGCTATAATGACAGCGTCGCTTTTTCCTTTGATTGCCAATGGGTGGGATCAATCAGGAACAGGAACATCAAGTGGTTCTAGTGCACAATCAGGAAAAGGTAATTGGAATAGTGGTGTCGTTGGTATTCGTGTCACTTTTGTAAACGCGGATGGTACTAGATTAAAAATAATGGCCAATGGGACATCTTATTATAGTAATAGTATAGATTTGTATGGAAGTCGTTCAAGCAAGAATGGTGTAGAGAGAGTTACTTCAAGTGCTCAGCACACTTTGTGTAAAAAACCAGATGGTAATACTTCACTATGTTCAAAAACAGATTTATCAATAGGTACATATAAAGGGTGGAAGCAAGGAGATTATTCTTGGGGGAATGCTTCAGATTATGGAATTAGTTTCGGTAATTTTATAAGTGGTAATGGAAAAACACCGAATGCTTCATTTAAAAATATAGAAAAAAATCCAAATGCAGCAAAAAAATTATTTAAAGCTTGCTTTGGACTTAGTTATGACGAAGCATTTAAAAGTTCAGAAGCAGCAGCTTGTTCAGCAAATAAGAATAATTTGAAAAAAGCTTATATTATTTATGAACCACTTACTAGTTATGGTGGAACAGGAAAAGATGTAACTGTTGGTACTGGAAGTGAACTACTTTATAAAACTAGTCAAGCTTATAGTGGAAGTAAGATGCACTGTTCCGTGTTATCTGCTATGGCAAATGCGGTAAAAATTACAAAAAACAGTTGTGATACAAAGAAGTTTTCAAATTGCAACTTGGGATTATGGAGACTACAAGTTACAAATCATACTTTTAAGGTCGGCACTCAAAACGGCTGCAGTAAAAATGATTTTAAAAAACATACAAAAAGCAATAAAAGCGGATATTTTGTTGGTATACTAGTTTCGCCACTGCCTCCATCTGGAGATGAGCCTCAATGTGATGCAGGTGATTATACAGTTGATGCTGCTTGTGTAGGTTGTGATGACAATGAAAAAAACAAGGATAGAGCTTCTTACGTAATTCAAGATACAACAGAATGGGATAATATTTTTAGAAGCGACGACAAGAATTATACATGTGAAGCAGCAACATCGAGTCAAAAAAATAACGTTAAAAATTATTATAAAAAAATGAGCTGTGGAAAAAAAACTATTTATTGTAGAGAAGAAGTTAAAGTAGTATTTCCTAACGCAAATAATACACCAACAGTTCAAACAGGAAGATATTTTACAGTTCATTCGCCTTTTAGAGATATTAATAAGGATAATCAAGTAATAGGTACTAATGCATATGGAGAAAAAGTTGCAGGTTATGACGATGTTATTAAAATACTAAATGATAATAAATATAATCATAACTGGGGTGATATCAAAATTATTAAAACTAGAGAATGTCGTATGAAAAATGCTTCAAACGAGCAAAGTTGTTTAAAAAATAATATAAATAATTTAAAATTCAAACAAAATCCAAATGTTCAACTTACTTATAGAGGAAACTCTGATGATAAAACAACGGCAGATAAAGAGTACGAAAAAGCATTAACGAACTTAAGTTTAGATGCTGAAGGAGAAAAAGAGTTTGGCTCATCAACTAGACAAGTTACCAACGTAAGTGCAAGTAAATACGTTTCAGAAGATAAACAGTTGAAAAGTAACTATGTATTTAAAGATGTTCAAACAATTTCGTACAAATTACCAGGCAATACATTTAGATATGTTCTAAAAGATAGTGGAATATTTACTAATACAAAAACAGGTAATGACTATATTGATTTAGGTATTGCGACAATTCCAGTTTCACCAAATAATAGTGTCTATACTGAAAATGATGGAACAATATCACTTAAATTTATGCTGGATAAAGATATGCATTTATCTAAATCATTTATAAAAGATAATAATTATTTACCATCGTGTGCTTCAAAAACATCAGGTGGTGAAAATTCTAATATATATAAATATGTTACATCTAAGGGGAAACTTTCTAAGACGGCTGTTACAGGAATAACTGAAGCAAATAAGAGAAGTGAATTAATCAATTCATCTTGTTCTAAATTATATTTATGTAGTGGAACAAAGGATGGAATAACATGTAAAAAGTCAGGTGTTGATACTTGTATTAAAAATAGGACAGTTAATAAAATAGGAAACACTACTGGTACTAATTGTTATGTTAAAAGTAGAAATGAAAGTGGAAATGATTATGCTTGTAAAATAGAAGCAGAACCTGATATTCCAGATATACCAGACATACCAGTACCTGATTGTCCCGGTTGTGTAGAACCAGATCCAGGATTTAAAATTCCAGATCCAGATCCAGACGCACCATCAACATGTATTAAAGAGATTAATGGTGTTTGTGTTCCTGCAACAGGAAATGGAAATATTATATATAGAACAATAGATTTAGATAATCCATTCCCAGGAAGGGCAGGAAGTAATAGATATTCAGGGCTTAACTGGTGTCAATATAATCAAAAAAATAATAAATTCAGTTGTTATTGGAATGAAAAGAATGAAGTGGTTGATACTTATATTTTAAATAATAGAGGTGTTAAAGGTGATTCAGTTTATGATTTAACCCCAATGTATACAGTTGAATTAGATGGACAAACAATAAGAACAATAAAAGATTACAATCGCGAAACATCATATGATGATTTCAATTTAAATTGTAATATAAAAGGGCAAGAATGTATAAGTAGATTTGTAGGAAGCTTTGCTACTAAAAATTGTAATAACTTTGGTTCTTGCAATGGAGAGTGATAATTTATGAAAGAGGCAATGTGGGGTATATTTGTAGTATTACTTGGATCAGTATCACTACTATTATTAGTATTTTTCCAAAATGTTACAAATACCGATGAACACAATTCGCAATTATTAAAAGAAGTTACAGAGGCTGCAATGTGGGATGCTTTTGACTATGCTGGCTATGCTGCTTATGGTGTGGTTAGAATAGATAGGGAAAAGTTTGTTGAAAACTTTACAAGAAGATATGCCGAAAGTGCTGAAACTTCAAGACATTATAAAATAGATTTTTATGATATTAATGAATTCCCACCAAAGGTTAGTGTTAAAGTAACTAGTGAAACAACAGGAAGCAATGGCTTTAGTGGAGAAGCAACAGATGTTACACTTTCTAATAGAATAAATGCAATATTAGAAGTGCCATATTAAAAGAAAGAAAGAGGAGAGAAAGATTATGAGTAATTTATCGGTTTCGTTAAAACGATTCCTAAAAAACAAAAACACAGTTACTATTCTTGGAATAGTAATAATCCTGGTATTACTTTATGTAGTTTACAGTGCTCAAATTAAAAGTGCTGTTGACCCTGTAAAAATACCAGTTGCAAAAGAAACAATTCAACCTAGAGAAGAGGTTACAGCTGACAATGTTGATTTAATCGATGTTCCAGCAGTAGCGGTTACAGACAATGTTTACAGATATAAAAAAGATGTTATTGGTAAATATGCCAATGTAAATTCAGTAATTCCACAAGGAAGTATGTTTTATAAAGATACATTAGTTGATAAAAAAGAACTTCCTGATTCAGCATTTACTGAAGTAAAAGAAGGAGAAATTGTTTATAATTTCCCAGTTAATATGTCAACAACTTATGGAAATTCAATTTTCCCAGGTAATAAAATTGATATTTATATGAAAGCAGTAGAAGATTCAACAGGAAAAGTTATGGTTGGTAAATTGGTAGAAAATGTTACAGTTTTAGCTGTTAAAGATGCACAAGGAAGACATGTATTTGAAGATACAAGCGAAAGAAGAACACCAGCTACATTAATATTTGGAGTTCCTTCTGATATTAATAACTTACTTAGAAAAGCATATTACTTAGAAAGTATCGATGTTGAACTATTCCCAGTACCACATGGAGGAACTGCAAGTTCTGAAGGTGATGTAAATGTAACTGCTGCACAACTTAAGAGTTATATTGAAGCACATACTGTAAATGTTCAACTTGATGAAGCAGATGATTTAACCACTAATAACGATAAGGCAACTGATTCTGCAGTAGGAGATAGTACAGGATCAAATGCTGATAAAACAAATGATAAAGTTAACAATCAAACAAATAATACTACTGGAGCTAGATAATGAACGATAATATGTTCTCCCAAATTGATTTTGGGCCACTTGCAGAGTATTTAAATAATGATGATATAACAGATATTTCTTATAGTAATGGTGGACAAGTTCATTTAAAAACCTTATCAAAGGGTATTTATAGAGTTGATAATCCAGCCATTAATAATGCATTTATGGAAAAATTAGCCTTTCAGTGTTCAAATGTTATGGGTACTACCTTTAATATGGCACATCCATTTTTGGATGCTGAAAGTGCTGAACTTCGTTTAAATTTCGTTCATGAATCTATTGCATCAAATGGAATTGCTTGCGTTATCCGTAAGACTCCAGCAAAAATTAGACTTGAAAAAGAAAAGTTATTGAATGAAAAATATATAGAGTTAGACATTCATGATTTATTATTTAAATGCGTAGAAGGACATTGTAACATTATCGTTTGTGGTGAAACTGGTTCTGGTAAAACAGAATTTGTAAAATATTTAGCATCACATATTAGAGAAGATGAAAAAGTAATTACTATTGAAGATACATTAGAATTACACTTAGACAGAATCTTCCCACACCGAGATATTGTTGCTATGAAAACAAATAATATTGCTTCATATTCAGAAGTTTTAGTAACTTGTATGCGTCAAAATCCTAAATGGATATTACTTTCAGAAGTGCGTAGTGCTGAAGCAGTACTTGCTGTAAGAAACTCAATTTCTTCTGGACACTACATTTTATCAACAATCCATGCTGATAAAGCTGCTGCAATTCCACATCGTATGTATAGTTTACTTGAATCAAGCCAAGATATAGATCAATTTTTAAAAATGATTTATCGTTATGTTCAAATTGGTGTGTATATAAGGGGTTATCAAGATAAGGAAACTAAACGTTTTGTAAGGGAAATTGCGGAAGTTACTGAATTTTATGTAACTGATGAAAATGAAGCAGAAAGTAATACGATTTATCGTAAAACTACTACTGGAAATATAATTAGAAATAATCCAAGTAAATATTTAATAGATTATTTAGATGCTCAAGGTGTTACTTTACCAAAAGAATTAACAACTTTAGCCGAGGATAATTCTAATTTAGAAGTTAAAGCTGATACAAGCATTGAGCCAGATATTAAACTAGATCCTAGTTTAAGTATAAAAAAAGAAGCTCCTGTAGTAAATAATGCTCCAGTAGCTCCTGCAGTGGTAAGACCTACTACGGTAGTAAATAATGCACCTGTAGTGAACCCTGCACCAATTAATCCTGCACCAACAGTAAGTGCAGTTCCAGTAAATGCTGGGAATATAAATGAATAAAGGAGGTAATAATAATGACAGCGTTTCTATTTATCATAATTGCAGCGATTTTAATATTTATTATCGCATATCGCGTTAGTAATAAGAATCAAAGTGCTTATAAATTTATAACAACTAGTGTAACAAGTATTTATAATAAATATGCTCCTTATTCATTCAGACAAATGCGTGAAAAGGTTAAAGATTTAGGACAAGAATATACAACAAAACAATATATAATTCAAATAGCTACATTTGCAGTAGGTGCTGCTATAGTGTCATTCTTATATTTCTATAATGTACTTATTTCAATTGTGTATGTTATACTTGCTGTTTCTGTAATACCTTATTTAACTTATTTACGTTGTAAAAGGTTGTATAGTGAATTTATATTTGAACAAATTCAAACATATACAACAAATACAATAATGGAGTTTGCTGTTACACAATCATTTGTTAAGGCATTAGAAGGTGTTTATGAATCTAACGTATTAGAAGATCCAGTTAAATCTGATGTTAAGACAATGATTGATATGGCGTATGATAATGGTACTATTGATGAGTCGTTAGCGTATATGAACGCTAAATATGATTATCATATCGTAAGAAATATGCATCAACTTTTCTTACAAATTACGAATGAAGGATCTAGAGATTCAGGAGAATCCTTAGAAAATATGAGTCAAGATATAGATATGCTTGTTGAAAGCGTTTATCGTGACCGTATTGATAGGGCTACATTCCATAAGAAGTTCTTACAATTTGGAATAATTCTATATTTAATGGTAATGTTAGTTCAATTTATGTTAGGTGTTGAAAGATACCATACCATGTTAGAAACATGGTGGGTTCAGTTATTACTTCATGGAATAATAGTAATTAATACTTATTTCTTATTAAGTGGAGAAAAATATTATAATGAAGATGTGGGGGCGGAATAATGATAGGACCAGGTATAGTATTTGTTATAATCGCTGCAATCTTTGTTGTAATATTGTCAGCTAATTCACATTTTAGTTCTAAAAAATTCGTTCAAGAGACTGAACCTTATTTCCGTTTTTTAATGGAAGATGATTATAAATTTTTACTTAATTTAAAGTATGGATCTGATGTAGATCTAGAAAAATTGTATGGAATAAGAGTAAGAAATGGAATAGTAACAATAGTTGCATGTTTATTCTTATTTATGTCTAGACTATCGTTTGCTTATGTACTACTTGCATTCATTTTAGGTTTTATAGTATTTAAAATGCCATACAATAATTTAAAAAGTTATTACAAAGCTAATTTGAACCGTATTAATTTGATGCTCCCTTATTATTTAAAAGGTCTTGAAATTTTAATTCAACATTATACTGTTCCAGTAGCTTTATCAAAATCAATTGAAACAGCTCCTGAAATTTTTAAACCAGGACTAAAAACACTAATTAGTAAAATTGAATCTGGGGATTCTTCAGTTCAACCTTATATGGATTTTGCACAAGAATATCCAGTTAGAGATTCAATGAGAATGATGAGACTTTTATATCGTTTAGGATTAGGAAGTCAAGAAAATAAGCAAGAACAATTATTAATGTTCTCAAGAACAATTTCTTCTCTTCAAAATAAGTCTCGTGAACAAAAATATAAAGAACGTTTAGAAAAAATGGAAAATAAAACCATGATGATGCTAGGAGCAACAGGCGGAGGAATTTTACTTTTCATGTTAATGTCAATGATGATGTTCTTTGATATCTAAAATAAAAAAATTATGTTATAATTACTAATAGTAAGGTGGTGATATAAATGAAAGAGGCGGCAAGTGAAGCAAATTTAACTGTAGTAGCTATCATCTTAATTGGTGTAATTGCTGGTGTTGCTACTATGATAGTTAATAATTTAATGAGTTCTACTCAAGAAAGATCTGAATGTTTAAATAATGGTGGTACTTGGGATAACGGTACTTGTAACTAATTATTAAAAATAGTAAGGAGGTGGCTAGATGAGAGAGAGTATTACTCATACATTTGTATATAATATGATAATTTTATTTATTGTAATAGTTTTTGGTATTCTAGCTGCCGCTGTAAGCTATTATAAAGCTTTTAAAGTTAATAATAGAATTATTTCATCTTTGGAAAAGTATGAAGGATATAATACTTTAGCGCAAGAAGAAATAGGTAATACATTAGAAACTATAGGTTATACAGTAGATCAAAACAGTACATGTCCAACAAGAGGAGATGTTGCTGCTATGAGTAATGGGGCTTTACCTTATCCAATATGTGTATATTATTATCCTGATGATACAAGTACAGATGAAGATAATGGTACATATTATAACTATAGTGTTGTAAGTTATATATATGTTGATATTCCGATAATTGATAGATTTAGAATTCCAGTACATACTAAAGCTGAAAGAATCTATAGATTTACTGGTACTGATGGGGGGCGAAGCTAATGAAAGAATCTATTAGTATGGCGGCCCTTTTCAATATAATAATAGTGTTTGTTTCAGTATTAATTATAGTGTTTATTGGGTCAACTAGTTATTCAAAGGCTTATAAAGTTAAAAATAAAATTGTTGAAGAAATAGAAAAAAATGAAGGTTATAACAGAGAAGCAGCAATTGGTATTGAAAATTGGTTAAATGGTAGTGCAGTTGGAAGTAATGATGCAGGTGGTATTGGTTACAGACAATTAACTGCAGGCATGAATGAAAACTGTGCTAGATATGGTGATGGTATGACACCAGTTTCGAGAATTACGGTTAATAATAATTACCATTATTGTATATATAGAACAGATACATGTGGTAGTAGATATACTAATACCAAGGTAGGTAATAAAAGCTGCGGAACTTATTATAGGGTTGTAACATTTATGTATTTAGATCTTCCAATTATTGGAGATTTAATTGAAGTTCCAGTTGCTGGAGAAACAACAACATTTAGAGATATTCATAAATTTAAGGATGGTGATTAATTTGAACGTTATAATTTCTAATAGATATAAAGACGCTTTATCAAATTTAGATATTGAAGTTATTAAAAGTCTAGAAGGGGAATTTACGGTTGATGAAATTATTAATACTTTTAAGAATTTCTTTTTTCAACGTATGATTTTAGATATTACAGCTTTAAAAAATTATAAAGACATTAAAACTTTACAACAATTATCATTGTCTTTAGATATGGATAGATTAATTTTACTTTTGGATGATTCACCAGAAGTAACTGATCCAGAATTTTTATCTGATTTAATTTCAATGCGTATATATAATTTCACAATGAATGTTGAAGGAATTAAATATTTATATAATAATCCAAATAGTTATCGTGATGTAGCCCAATATCACCAATTAGATACTACACACGAAATTGTTTCGGATTCAGGTGCTGTCAGTGCAGGAGCTGCTAAAGTATTCGATATGGGGGGAACAGCAACAGTAATCGGTTTTAAAAATGTAACTGAGGGAGCTGGTGCTACTAGTTTAATATATATGATTAAAAATCAACTAGCCCATAATTATAATGTTGTTGCTGTTGAAGTTGACAAGAGAGATTTTATGTATTTTGGAGATCCAAAACTAATCAGCACAAATGGTCAAATGCTTTCAAATATTATAAATTCAAATGCTAAGGCTGATGCAATACTTGTTGATATGAATAAGAGTGATATTGCAGAGAGTTTAGTAGATGATGTTATTTATTTAGTAGAACCATCAAAAATAAAATTAAACAAACTTTTATCAACAAATGCTAAAGCATTTGCTGATTGTAGAAAGAAAAAAATGGTACTTAATAAAAGTTTATTAAGTAATCATGATTTATTAGATTTTGAATATGAAACTAATACAAAGGTATTTTACAATTTGCCTCCACTTTATGATCAAGAAAGTGATAATGCTGCATTAGACGCATTTTTAGTTAAACTTGGATTTGTAAGACAATCTGCAGGCGAAACTGAGAAAAAGAAAGGCATTTTTGGTTTGTTTAATGGCTAATAGAATTGCAAAAATAACAGCTACTATAATAGCTGTTATTATACTTATAATGGTAGTAGTTTCTGCTATTAAATTTCCTGAAAGTAAAAAAGTGTTAGAAAAAGAGCTTAAAAATAATTGTTTTGCCACTGAAGGAAAAACAGAAGTAACTATTACTAGTTATAATATTGAATGTGGAAAAGAAGTAGATATACCAGAAAAAATAAATGATAAAAAAGTAATTGGAATAGAGCAATATGCTTTTAGAAAAAAAGGCATAACTAAAATAAAAATGCCAAATACAATAACTTCTATAGGTGATTTTGCGTTTTTAGAAAATGAATTGACTGAAGTAAAACTTCCAAATGATTTAAAAACAATCGGTTATGGTGCATTTGAAACTAATAAACTTAAAAATGTAATTATACCTGATAAGGTAGAAAAAATAGGACATTATGCATTTTATGAAAATGATTTAGAAAGTTTTACTGTGGGAAAAAGTGTTAAAGAAATCAATCTTTTTGCCCTCACTAAAAATCCAAATCTAACAGAAGTCATAATAAAACAAGAAAAAGGAAAACTTGATACAGGGGTGATGGGAACAAAAGCCCAAATTACGTATACAAATTGACAATAAATGCTTATATATATTGACAAAAACCAATAAATAAAGTAACATTAAAGAGAAAAAGGAAAAGGAGAAGGATGAAAATGTTAGATATGGTAAATGTATTAACAAACTACAAGTGTGGTGAATTAGATTTTGGAATACCAGGAGCAGTATTTAATTTAGTACACTATGTTGTTTTAATTATTCAAATTGTTGTGCCAATTTTATTAATTATTTGGGGAATGCTTGATTTTGCTAAAGGTCTTACAAAAGGTAAAGATGAAGATATTAAAGCTGGACAAAAAACTTTTATTTCAAGACTTATTGTTGCAGTTGTAGTATTCTTAGTAGTAACAGTTGTTAACTTAATGGTTGGAATTGTTGCAAACGTAAATGCAGATTCAGGAAACGGAGAACCTAAACAATCAACTATGACAAAATGCATTTCATGTTTTGTTAAAGGTACAAAAGATAATCCTGATTGTGTAGCAGGTTAATTGTTGTAATAATACCTTAAGAAAGGTTTGATAAAATGTTAAATTTAATAAACGTTTTAGAAGTGACTGAAGAAGCTACTACAATGTGTATGGGAATAGAAGTTCCAAATACATTATTTAATACAGTAGCTACTGTTATAAACTTCATTAAAATTGCGGTTCCTCTTTTACTTATTGTATGGGGAATGCTTGATTTTGCAAAAGCTATTATAGCGAAAAAAGAAGATGATATTAAGAGTCATCAAAAAATGTTTGTGTCACGTGTAATAAGCGCAGTTTTAGTTTTCTTTATTATATTTGTTGTACAATTAGTTTTTAGTACTTTAGATAAGGTTGAAACAAAGTCAGGAAGTTCGTCTGATACTGGTTCCGTATGGGACTGTACAAAGAAATTTATTAACGGTGTAGACCTTGGAGATAAAGAAGATTCAAAGGAAGATACAGAATAATGAAAAAAAGCAAGATATTTGTTTATCATTGCTTTTTTTTGTGTTATAATGATAAATGTAGAAATGTAAAGAAAAATGTAAATTAATTTTTAGGAGTGTAAACATATGAATAATAAATTGGTAAAAACATTAATGATTTCTTTTATGCTTGTTTTTAGTATGATGTTTATTAATGTAAATGAAACTAAGGCAATGGGAAAGCCAAATGGCAAAGGGTTTGCAGAATGCGAATATAAGGTGGCTAAAGAAACTGGCGCATCTGATACTCAGCAAAGATTGTTTGCGATTAGAATAACAGTTTTTAAAAATACTGATGGTAATTATGATGGATATGCTATAACTGGTTGTGGAAATGTTGAAAGCACAAATAAAAATAGTGCATCATATTATGATGAAAATAGATGTAAAATTTCTAACTATAGTGAAATGTTTAATCGTAAAGATTTAAAAAAATATTTTGCTAGTAGTAGTGTTACTAATAATGTTGGTGATGATCCTTTAGACAAAACAAGTGATAAATGGAAGTGTCCAACATTGTATGCTAAAATTGGAAATACAAGAACAGATGTAAATACAACAGTTGAATTAAGTTATAAGAAGCAGACTGGTAAAGATTGGAAAAAAATTACGCAAAAAAGTAATTTTAGTTCAAAAACAGGTAATCCAACACTTAAAGCTGGAATATATAGTGGCAACAAAACTGATGGTGTTGCTAATTCAATTGAAAAAGAAAAAAATAATAATGGCCATTCTACAAATAGTAATGGATTAGATACAACTGGTGGTGTTGGACACACTGCTGGTTGTACTATGTTTAAAAAAGATGGCGAATTTCTAAAAATGTTACAATTAGCTTTTACAATTATGCAAGTTGCAGGAGTTGTATTATTAGTGGTTTTATCAATTGTTGATTTTATGCGTGGAATTGCAAGTGATGAACAAGATAGAATTAAAAAATTAAGCAAAAAATTTATTTTTCGTTTAATTGCAGCAGCTATTTTATTGTTAGCTCCAGTAATTATTGCACTTGTATTAGATATTTTAGTATTATCTGGTGTAGAAGGTATTCGTGATTCTTGTGTGGATATATTTTTTTCATAATTTTATAGGAAGGAGGATAAATTATGGGTATTATTTCTGATGCAGTCGATTTTTTAGTTGGCTTTATATTAAGACCATTGTTTGCCTTAGTTTCATATTCTTATAATATGATTATGGCTATTGCAAATTTAGATTTATTTGGTGGTACACTTAGTTCTGCATCTGAATATGGCTGGTTTGGTACTTTATCAACTCGTATATATATATTACTTGGTGTTTTTATGTTATTTAGAGTTGGGTTTTCAATGTTACAATACATTGTAAATCCTGATAAAATGACAGATAAAAATACGGGAGTAGGTAATTTAGTTAAAAAGGCTGTAATTGCTTTATTAATTCTTGTATTATTTCAACCTGCGCTTAAATTAGCTATGAATTTTCAAAAAGTAGTGTTAGAAGAAAATGTTCTAGGTACTATTATTTTAGGTGCTGCAGAATCAGGCGATATTGAAAATAAACAAAGGAATTTTGGTGATATGATTCCTTCTACCATATTGAAATCATTGACGACAGTTGATGATGCTTATAAAATTTCTGGAGAAGCGAAATCGTGTTGGTACAATAGCGGAAGTGCAGAAAAAGCTTATACAATAGCAGAATTGGAGATGATGCGTAAGTCATCAGATAAACAGGTTAAAGCAGATGCAGAAAAATGTATCGATGAGTTTAATACATTGTTAGATCAAGAACTTATGGGTAAAGTGGTGGATTTTTTACGAGCTGGTGATGGAACAACAACATTTGATTCGTTAATCCAACCTACAAACTTTTATGCGTTTTTTGATATCAATATAATTCCATATATAGATTATAATATAATCATTTTACTTGTGTTAGCTATAGCTTTTATATTTTGTTTTTTATCATTGGCACTTCAATTGGGTGTTCGTGTTATTAAACTGGCATTTTTAGCTTTAATTGCGCCAATTCCGATAATTGGGTATATTTCACCAGGAAGTGACAAAATGTTAGGTAATTGGGCAAAAGAATTAGGAAAAACATATTTAATGATTTTCATAAGACTTGCAGCATTATATTTTGTAATTTTAGTTATAATTATGGTAACAGATGTTACAGCTGGAGGACTTAAAAATTATAGTGGTGAGAATTTATTCCATGATAATTTTGTCTCAGATGCTTTAATGAGTGGACAATTACAGTGTGTTATATTTTTAGCAGCATTTCTATTTGCAGATCAAGCTCCTAAGATGATTGAAAATATTTTTGGATTTAAACTAGATGGTGGAATGTTTAAAAACCCAATTAGACAATTAAAAGAGTCAAAATCATTGATGGGTAGTGTAGGTGGAGCTATAGGAGCAGGATTCGGAGCTGCGAGAGCTTTACCACAATTAAAAGATTTAAATAGAAAAAGAAATAAATTTGCTGCAGGCATAAAAGGAAATACAAAATTAAGTGCTTCACAAAAGAGAAAGGCAAAGTTTAATGCATATAGCAATTTAGCGCAAAAAGCGGTTGCTAATGTAGGAAATATTGGTCGAAGCGCTAAAAAAACAGCAAAAGATCTTCAGGAAACTAAACAACCTATTACAGAAGCTATTCTAGATAGTCAGACTAAAGCAGCAGAAGAAGGTTACAACAAAGCTTCACGTGCTGGTGCTCATATGATGGATAAAGTATTAGGTAAACAATTTCCATTAAAAGAGGCAAAAGAAACTGAGGAAAAAGTAGCGAAGGCTTCAGGGAAAGTTGTTGATACAGCACTTGATAATGCATCTAAAAAAGATAATAATTTAAAAATGAGACAAAAAGGTTATGAACAGGCACAAGGTGAACTAGAAAATATTGTTAAAACAGGTAAAACAAAAGAAATGGAAGCCTTAGAAACAAAGATTAAACAAGCTCAATCAGAGCATGTACAACAAAGTGAATCACAAAGATCATTAATAGAACAGAAGCAAGGTATACAACAAGAAAATTCTAATTTATTATCTCAAAGACATCAAATTGGCAATAATTTATCATCAATTACAAGTAGATTAAGTACAATTAAAAGTTTAGAAGCTCAGAGGCAACAATTAACTAGTGAAATGCTTAGTGGAACATTACAAATGGGACAACAGGAATTTCAAACTAAATTGCAAGATATTGATTCTCAATTAAGTGGTGTTGATGTCCATGCATTAGAAACGCAAAAAGCACAATTGGAAGCTGAAATAGGTGAAATTACTGCAAAAATAAATTCTAATTCTGAACAAAGTACAAATATTGATGCGGCAATAGCAACAGCAACAGCATCAATAGCTGCAACAGCCTCAACAATTAAATCTGATCAACAATCTTTAGATCAAATGTCTAGAGGAGTTGAAACTGTAATTAGACAAAAGCAACAAGAGGTTTTAGATTTACAAAAAGATTTTGAAGATTACAAAAAAGTAAGAACAGGTAAAGTTGCTAATAGATGGTTAGCGTTATATGAAATTTTAAATGATAATTATGATGGCGATATAGATGAAATGAAAAAGGCATTAGATGCTAATGAGAATGGATTGAGATCTCGTTTAGTTCAAGAAAGAGATTTATCTCAATACTTTATGGATAAAGATTTTGCAAATTTAGCAAAAGATGACTATGAGAGTTTATTTGAAATAGACAATGAAGTTAAAAATATGCTTGAACATTTGAAAAATTTAGCAAGAGCAAGATCTGAAGATAAAGAATTCTTGGAAAAATTAAAAGCAGTTAGTGTTGTAGATGCTAATGGTAATAAAAATGAAAAATTTTATCAAGAAGTTAGAACATTATTTAAAGATGCTCAAGATGCCGCAGATGCAGAAATTGTTAGATTATCAAGAGAAATTGAAGAAATCGAAACAGGCACTAGAGGAATGGGTGTTGTGGATGAAACATTTAATTCTGGTGATATTTCGGGAATTCATTAGAGGATAGATTATGAAATTATTTTCAAAATTGTTGGGAAAAGATACTGAATTATCATATGTCCAATATGATGCAGAAAAACTAGTAAATTTGGTTAAAAGACTAATTGAAAATAGAGAAAAGGTTGCAAAAGAGACCAACGCTTATCTTTTAGCACAAAGCAATATAGAATTAGATAAAATACGAAGGCAAGTATCCATTTCAAAAGGTATTAGTTATGATCCAACTATTTCTATTGAATTGGAAGATAATCTCCAAAAAGTATTAAGAGAAATGATTGGAGAGACAGTATTGAGTTTATTACAAATTATGGCTTATGGAGAAGAAAAATTAAAAAATGCTTCTCCACATGATTTGATAGCCATTGAGCTTATTGTTTCAATAGAAAGAATGGGAATTCCTTTTGTTGAAACAATCGGTAATATTAATGATACTGAAAGCGTATTTGAATATCTAGATTCGATTATTCAAGAAAATAATTTAACCGCATTTAAAGCGTCAAATGAAATAAAAGAAATTAATAGACAATATTAGTTTATTAGAAAGGGGCGAGTATATGAAAAATCAATTTTTGATACCAGCGAACTCAAAAAAATCGACTTTAATACTTAGTCTGTTCACACCTTTTGATTTAGGGTTATTTGCAGGTGGGATTTGTTTATCAATGCTTATGCTACTTATAATAAGTCCCAACTCTATAGGGGGAGCAATAATAGATTTAGCACCAGGCGTAATAGGCGCATTTCTGGTGCTTCCGCTTCCAAATTATCATAATGCACATACTTTAATAAAAGAAATTTATTTATTTTATACAAGAAGAAGGTGCTATATATGGAAAGGTTGGTGTGTAAAAGATGAGTTCGGCGACAAATAGTAAATATACAAGTGATTTTGTTCCAGTAAAAGCTATTACTAATGGAACTATCATTTTAGATAATAATGAGAAGGTGACAGGAATAAAAATATACCCTAGAAATATTTTTATTCTTGATACTGCAACTCAAGAATTAATTATTTCAAATTTAAGAAATGTTTATAACATTATTAATTATGAATTTTGGCTTATTGTGGCTGATAGACCAGTTGATATAAATGTTTATGTTTCACAATTACAACTTTTATACAACCAAACTAATAACCCTGTAAGAAGAAAAATGATTATAGAAGATATGAACAAGGCTAATGAATTTGTTAATGATAATATAGTAGATACTGAGTTCTATCTATTATTTAAAGAGAAAGATATAGATAAAGCTCAAAAGAAAATAAGAGATTTAATGGGTGCATTTTTAAATGCTGGACTTCAAACAGCCCCAGTATCTAATGATGATTTAAGAATTGTTTTAGATAATTTTCTTAATGGTGGTGCAACTACTAAGTTTGGGACGGTGATGAGTTAATGAATATAAAAAATGAAATAGCTCCTAAGGGGCTAGAGTTTAAACCAACTGAACTTATAGTTAGTGATAAACATTCTACTATTTTAACTGTAATAGGGTATCCTAAATTTATTTATCCAGGATATTTATCAAATATAACTAGTATGTCAGGAGTAAAAATTGTTATTAAACATATTCCAATGGCATTTAGTATTGTTCAAAGAATGATCAATAAGGAAATTGTTGATTTAAAATCAAGATATCAAGAAGAACATGATTTAACTGTTCAAGAAAGAATTAGACAAGATTATGAATCGTTAGAGTATTTCATTCAAGATTTGGCAGCAAGTCAATCAAAGGTTTATGATTTTCAAATGCATATAATGCTTACAGCTAATTCAGATGATGAGCTTACTATGTTAAAAGTTCAAGTTAAAAGTTATTTAGAAGCAATGGAAATGAGAGCTATTCCTTTAATGTTTGAACAAGAAAAAGTTCTTAAATCTATGCTTCCAATCTTCCCAAGGCAAGATGTAGAAGAAAGAATTGGTACTCCAATTCCATCGCCTACAATCGCTGCTATGTATCCATTTATCTTTGATACAATTAAAGATCCAGGATTATCAACTTTACTAGGTGTTGATTTCTCTGGAGGAGTAGTATTATTTAATCAATTTTTATATCAACAAAAGAAAGAACATAATAGAAATAATGCCAATATGATTATTTTAGGTACTTCAGGAAGTGGTAAATCAACTGCTGCTAAGTTAATGATTAGATCACATATCAGAAATGATTATCAAATAGTTGTAATTGATCCTGAAGGTGAATTAGAAGGTATGACAAAACGTTATGGTGGAGATTATATTTCACTTGGTAAAGGTGGAGCATTTGGAATGATCAACCCATTAGAAGTAATAATGGATGCTGATGAAGAAGAAATTAGAACTGGACAAAGTCATGCTGTTTTAACAAGAACAATTCAGACAATTAAAGCGTTTATGAAATATTATGATCCATCAATGCCAGAAGATGTTTTAAATGTATTTAGTGAAGCACTTCAAGAAACATATAAACGTTTTGGTATTGATTTTGGTGTAGATTTTACAAAATTAAAATCAGAGAATTATCCTACATTTAAGGATGTTTATGCTACGGTGAAAGGTAAAATAACAGCTATGCCAGAAAAGACAAGGGAAAGAGATATTTTAGAACAATTAGAAATAAAATTAAGACCTCTTGTTGGAGAATTAAGATATTACTTTGACGCTAAAACAACAATAAAACCTGAGAGTGATTTTATTGTATTTAACATCAAAGAGTTATTAAATGCTGATTCAAATATAAGAAATGCACTATTCTTTAATATCTTGAAATATGCATGGAGTTTAACATTAAACCCTAATGTAAATACAGTACTTATGGTTGATGAAGCACACGTATTATTAACAGGTGGTAATACTTATGGTGCTGATTTCTTAGCTCAAGTTCAAAGACGTGCAAGAAAGTATAACACAGGAACAATTATTATCACACAACAACCAACTGACTTTAGTGATCCACAGGTAATCACTCAAGGTAAAGCAATTTTTGATAATGCCTCTTATTATTTAGTAATGCAACTACGTAAGCAAGCTGCAGAGGATTTAAGTAAATTAATTGACTTAAATGAACAAGAAATAGATGGTATAAAAGGTTATAACCAAGGAGAAGCATTATTTGTTTGTGGAAGCAAACGTATGCAAATAACTGTTAGAGTAACAGATCAAGAATTAGAGTCATTTGGAGATGGCGGAGGTTTATAAAATGGAAGAACGTAAATTTCCTTGTGATAAATGTACAATTTGTTGTCGTCATTTAGAAATGTATGAACCTGCAAAATATTTAGATCGTGGAGATGGGGTGTGTAAGTATCTTAATGAACAAACACACCTTTGTTCGATTTATGAGAGTCGTCCAGATTTTTGTGATGTTAGAATGTATTTTGAAAAAGAATATAAAAACAAAATGTCATGGGATGAATTTATTGAATTTATGAAAGTAGGATGCAGGGAACTTCAGGAAAATGAAAAATATAAAAAATAAGTTTTAGTTAAATGTATTAGGAGGTGATATTATGCCAGCACCAATTGCCGCTGCTGCCGCTACAAGTGCCGCAGGAGGAGCTGCTGCTGGAGGAACCGCTGCAGCTGGAACAGCCGCTGTAGGAGGAACTGCAGCCACCGGAGGGGCTGCTGCTGGGACTAGTGGAGTAGCCGCAGGTACTGCTGCACGTGCAGGAACAGGCGCTGCTAGAGCAACTGCGGGAAGAGCTGCACAAGGTGGTAAAAATATCGCTTCCAGAGCAAAAAGTGTGTATAATAAAATACCTGATGGGGCAAAAAGTAATTTAAAAAAGTATGTAAAGAATTATGCAAGTAATAAGATTGAAGAAAAACAACAAGAAGTATATGAAGAGGAAGAATTAAAAGGCATAAACCCAGTAAGAGAAGAAGAGGAAGAACAGCAAGAGCAAGAAGAAAAGAAAGTAAAGAAAAGAGGCTGTTTAATTGCAGGTTGTGGTGGTTGTGCAACTGTTGGTTGTTTATCAACTTTTGCAATTCCTGTTTTGGTTTTTTGTATAGTAGCTTTAATCCCATATGCGATTGCCAGTTGGTTTTCAGAATACTTTGATACCGAAAAGGCAGCAAATTCAACATTAGCCGCTTGTCAAGGATGTACCACAGAAGAACTTAGGTCTATAAAAGAAAAGCAGTGGCATGATAAGATAGAAGCTTTAGAATCAAAATATGGTTCTAAAATAGATAGGGCAGCTTTAATTGCGACAGTTACATATACTTCAGAATTATCAGATATTATAGAGGTAGAATATCAAGAAAATTATGATCAAGATGATTGGCTTGGACAATTATCAAGTGGATTTATTGAGAACTTTTGGCAATATACAAATGGAGAAGCTGGTAATGATTTTGGGCAGTATTCTTCTGTAAATATATCTTTATTACAATATGTAGCTGATGGAATGGCTAATAGTGGTGATACTTACAGTGATGAAAACTATAAGAAATGGCTAACAGCAAACTATAAAAACGATATTTTTAGACCTTTATATTGTACAGGAAATACAATAGGTCATTCTGTAACAAGCTTTTTCCAAAGATTTAGTGATAATGCTGGTATGTCAAAAGATGCATTTGATAATGCTATTAACCAAGGTAGAATTCCGTTTGAATATTTTACCCCAAAACCAATTTCAGATGTTATTTTTAGTTCAACTGTAGGCTCAATGGGCTTTTATTGGCGAGACAGAAATAATGTATATCGTATATGTGAATATGGCTTTATTGAAGGCATGATTCCAGATGTATATAAAATTCAAGATGATGATATAAAAGAAAAACGTAAAAATGAAATTGCGGATGATATTATAAAACTTGCTGAGTATTATCGTGAGGCTGAGGAAAAAGAAGGGTCTACAAATTCAAAAAATACACAAGGTGCAGTATGTTATTACAAAGTATCTGGTATAGATGAAGAAATTTCTGATATCCAAGTTAGAACAATACTAAGTGAATCAGGTAATCCTCCAGGGAAAGATAAATATGAAGATATTCCTGGAGAAGGGTTAGTTGATTTTGAAACTTATATATTAGGTGTTGTAAATCCAGAAGTTGGTGGATCATCAGCTGAAACATGGAAAACACAAGCAGTGGTAGCTAGAAGTTTTGCTTTAACCAGAGGACAACACATGGGAGGACGTATTGGCCAAATAGGTATTGAAGGCGGTCAGTGGGTACTTAGAATTAGAACAAGTACCTCTGATCAGGTGTTCTGCCATCCTGATTTAGGTTGTGGATCTATGACAGGAAGTATGCAAGGAACTACTAGTGGAGCTGCAACTGTTTATGCTGGTGGTTATAATGGTAAATTAACAAGACAGCCAATTCCAGAAGACGCATCGATTAGAACTGAAGTTGCATCAACAAAGGGACAAGTTGCTACTAAAAACGGATTCGTACAATATACTAATTTTGCCTCTAAAGAACAAAACTCTTGGGAATCTCAAGCAAAAGCAGGTAAAAAATATCAAGATATAGTAAAAGATTCATATGGATATGAAGTAACCTCTGATTGCCGTGGAGAAATTGGTGAATATGATTTAGAAGAATATTATAAGGCAACCCAAAATGCCTCAATGCCGATTACTTGTATTAGTGGCGGAAAATCTATGGTTGATTGTACATTAAAAAGTAAAGGTAAAAATTTTAAATCAATATCTCAGTTTAATGAACATATAAAACAAGCAATAAATAGTGCAGGTTATGGAACAAGAGCTGCTGTAGTAGCTGCCTCAATTGCCTTAATTGGCGATTATAGTATGGATACAGGCGTTCGTCTTAAATATACATGGGGTGGAGGACACTCAAATGAACATTTAACAAAAGAACCAGTAAAAGATCCGTTTGGGCTAGACTGTAGTGGATTTATTGGTTGGGCTATTTACCATGCTGGATTTAAATTTGCTACAGGAACTACAGGAACATATATTTCTAATCTGCCTCATGGTAAAATGGGAGCAATCAAAGGTGGTCAGCCAGGAGATTTCTTAGTTAATAGTCATCATACCGTAATGATAATAGGGACATATGATGATGGTTATTATGTAGCAGAAGCAGCACAAACTTCTGAAGGTATGTTAATTAAAAAGAGAAAATATTCTAGTATTGGAGATTATTACTTGTTTGATATGGAAAATTATTATAATAACCCTAAAAATAAAAGGTAGGTGGAAAAATGAAGAAATTTAAATATTTATTTGTAATGATGTTACCTTTTGTTTTATGCGGATGTAATGCCGAATATAATCTAGAAATAGTAAATGATGAATACAAAGAAGAATTAAGTGTAACTGCATCAGAAGATAGTAGTACAAACCTAATTGCTTATGATATGTCTATCGAAGACTATAATGATTATAATTTAGATAAACCAACACCAACTTCTGTAGAGGAAGGTGCATTTTCGGAAGACAATACTAAAAGTGATTATGTTACATATTATGAAAAAGAGGATTTAACAACAGAAGATATAACAGGCATTAAATTCAAGCATTCATTTACTAAAGATGAATACGAAAATTCTAAAATTGTTAATGATTCATATAATAGATTTTTAATAGGAACAATTGATGGAAATATAATTATTTCTACAGGCGAAGTATTTAAATATTTTAAGGAAGTGCCTATTTTAGATACTGTTACTGTTAATATCAAAACAAATCATAAGGTAATTAAAAGTAATGCTGATGAAGTAAAAGATAATGTTTATAAATGGTATATAACAAAAGATAATTATGAGAATAAACCAATTGAATTTCAATTTAGTAAAGAAGAAACAGTTTCTAATTATGATAATGTAATTGGAAAAACTATTCTTAAGATTGTAATTATAATTATTAGTATTGTATTAGTTTTAGGACTTATCGCATTATTCATCTTTGTTAAGCATAAACGTTCAAATAAACTTTAATAACTTAAAAACAATATTATAACTAATATTGTTTTTTTGTGATATAATGAATATGTATGTGTTTAAATGAAATTTATTTAAATTAAAGCTAATTTGTGGTATACTAAAAACCATTAATTATTAAAGGGAGGGCTTTTATGAAATTGAAGTTTCAGGCAGAACCAAAAGATTGGGCTTTCTTTGGAATATTCTGTGTTGTTCTTTTATATTTTGTTGCAATAGCGGTTCTTAATTTAGCTCAATTTGCAGCTAGTGATTTAGATAAACCATTCCATGGTTTTAATCCATTTCCAGCATTTACTAAAGATTATATAGGAATAACTTTGGTTGTTTATATCGCTGCTTTAGTAGGATGTATTATTAGTGTATCTGATAAATTTTTTGATCGTGATAAAGGTTTTGGACTTTTATTTTCTAAGCCTAAAAAAGAAAAAGGTTTTTCTAGATGGGCATCTGAAAAGGAATATAAAGAATTATTAAAAAAAGTAAAAGTAACTGATAAAACCGCAGAAGCTGGCGGAATTCCACTTGTTAATGATGGAAAATATATGTGGGTTGATGATGGTGAAAGTCATAGTATCATTATCGGTTCTACTGGTAGTGGTAAAACCCAAATTGTCGTTTTACCATTAGTTGAGTCTCTAGCCAAAAATAATGAATCAATGATCATTACTGACCCTAAAGGTGAAATTTATGAAAAAACAAGTGAAATGCTTAAAGAAAAAGGCTATAATGTTGTTTTACTTAATTTCCGTAATCCACAAGAAGGAAGTGGATGGAATCCAGTATATTTACCATATGAGTATTATAAAAATCATAATGGAGATAAAGCAAATGAGTTAATTGACGACTTAGCAATCAATATTTTGTATGATCAAAATGCACAAAAGCAAGACCCTTTCTGGGAAAAAACATCAGCTGATTATTTTTCAGGATTAACTTTAGCTTTATTTGAAGATGCAAAAGAAGAAGAAATAAATTTAAATAGTATAAATTTACTAGCTACTGTTGGTGAAGAGAGAATTGGTCCTTCAACATATATTAAAAAATACTTTGAAACAAAACCTCCAACATCTCCAGCATATGTAAGTGCATCATCTACTTTAATTGCCCCTAATGAAACAAAAGGTGGTATTCTAGCTGTTTTTAAACAAAAATTAAGATTATTTGCTTCACGTGAAAATATTTCAGAAATGCTTTCACATAGTGATTTCGATATGAAAGATATCGGAAGGAAGAAAACTGCAGTATTTATTATTATTCAAGACGAAAAGAAAACATATCATCCACTTGTAACAATTTTCTTAAAACAATGTTATGAAACATTAGTAGATGTAGCACAAGAAAATGGGGGAAGATTACAATATAGAACAAACTTTATTCTAGATGAGTTTGCTAATATGCCTCCATTAAAAGATGTTGAAACAATGGTTTCAGCAGCACGTAGTAGAAATATGCGTTTTAACTTTATAATCCAAAACTTTGCTCAATTAAATGATGTTTATGGCAAAGAAAAAGGAGATACTATTAAAGGTAACTGTAATAACATAATTTATTTAATTAGTAGTGAGATGGCTGCGCTAGAAGAAATTAGTAAAATGTGTGGCGAAATTAAAGTTAAAAGCGGTAAAGATGGTAAAGAAAAAGAAGAAAATAGACCATTAATCACAGTTAGTGATTTACAAAGAATGGGAAAAGGAGAAATAATTGTTTTAAGAACAAGAGAATATCCTTTAAAAGTTAAATTAAAATATGATTATCAGATTGATTGGGGATATGAAAGAAAGAAAGCTGGATATCCACATCGTGAAAGACAAGAAGTTAAAGTGTTTGATTTAAAAGGATTTGTAGAAGCTAAAAAAGCGGAAAGAGCAAATAGTATTTTAGAAAAATTCAAAAATCCAACACAAACAAAATATTCTGGACTAGGCGCAAGAGCAATTGGAAGTATTGATGATCTTCCATCATTAGCACCTAAACCAATATCTGCAGAAAAAGAACCTAAAGTTCCAAGTGGTGTTAGTGAAATTGATGAAATTTTAAAGAAAATAGACAGTAAAATGTCTGCTTTAAAAGAGGAAGCTAATAATAAAAAAGAAGAACTCGTACAAACTGAAGTAAAAGGTCGTTCTATGGGAATGGGAAATAATTCTAGTTCAAATGTTGAAGAACCAGAAGCAGAAATCCCAGCACCTACAGAGGAAATAGTAAAAGCGCCAGTAGTAAATGAACCTACTGAATTAGAATTGAAAGCAAAAGAAACATTAGAAAAAGTAGTAAAAAAAGAAGCACCTAAAATAAATGTTCCAGATTTAAACATTGTTGCAGGTGAAAATATTCCGAAATATGAAGAGAATATAAATACTACATCAAAATTTAATATGCTTCCAGAAATGGAAAAATCAAAAAAGGAATTAACTACTGAGGTAAAAGAAAAATCATTACCAGAAAAAGTAGATGAAAAAGAAAGATATGTAACAGATGATCAATTTTTTGATGATTTCTTTGCAGATGACGAGGATTTATAAAACTAGTAGATTAAACTACTAGTTTTTATTTATATAATTTTAGTTATATTAAATATTCTTGTTTTCATTTAATGCATATAATTACTTAGAGGTGATTAAATGTCAATTTCTGTAACAGATTTAATGAAAAAGGGAAATGTGAACATAATAGATATCAGATCTAGAGAAAGTTATAACAATAATCATTTACCAAATGCAAAAAATATATCACAAAATGAACTATTAATAATGCCAGAAAAATATTTAAGTAAAACAGAAATATATTATATTTATTGCCAGCACGGATATTCAAGTAAAAAATTATGTCAAATATTAAATATAAAAGGATTTAATACTGTAAATGTAATTGGAGGTTATGAGGCATATATCCTTAGTAAATACTCTTAGAAAGCGAAACTTAGTTTCGTTTTTTCTTGAAGCTTTTTCTTTTATAGGCTATAATTAAATAAGAGATAGGAGAAGATTTATGGAATATGTAATAATCGGACTTTTAGTTGTTATTTTAATTATTAGTATTATTTCTTTAACAAAAAATATTAATGAATCAAATATTACTGAAAGACTTGGAAAAGTAGAAACAAATATGGTCAAAGAGTTAGGTGAATTTAACGCTAATTTAACTAAAAACATGAATGAAGACTTTAATACTTTAAATGAAAAAGTAGAAAAAAGACTTATGATTATTAATGAAAAAGTAAATGAAAGATTAGATCAAAATTTTGAAAAAACCAATAAGACATTTACATCAGTTTTAGAAAGATTATCAAAAATAGATGAAGCGCAAAAGAAAATAGATAATTTATCAAACGATATTGTTTCTCTTCAAGGTGTTTTAACTGATAAAAAAACAAGAGGAATTTTTGGAGAAATAAATTTAAAACATATTTTAGTTAGTGTTTTTGGAGAAAATAAAAATAGTATTTATGAACTTCAATATTCACTACCTAACGGAACAATTGCTGACAGCGTGGTTCATGCTCCAGAACCACTTGGATTAATAGCAATCGATTCTAAATTTCCATTAGAAAATTATAGAGCAATGGTCGATAGAAATAATAGTGATAGGACCACTTATGAAAGATTATTTAAAGCTGATATGAAAAAGCATATTGATGCAATCGCATCTAAATATATTATTCCAGGGGTAACCACAGATCAGGCTATTTTATTTCTTCCAGCTGAAGCTATTTTTGCTGAAGTAAATGCATATCATCCAGATATAATTGATTATGCATATAAGAAAAAGGTTTGGATTACAGGCCCAACAACTTTAATCAGCACTTTAACAACTCTTCAAATTATTGTTAAAAATATGGAAAGAGATAAATATACAAAAATAATCCATCAAGAATTAAATTTATTAGATGTAGAATTTGGACGATATAAAGAACGTTGGGACAAATTGTATCGTAGTATTGAAACAGTTAGTAAGGATGTAAAAGATATCCATACTACGACAGATAAAATAACAAAAAGATTTAATTCTATTAATCAAGTTGAGTTCGAAGAACTTGAAGATAAAAAAATGTAAATTTATGGATAATGTTACTAAATTACTAAATTTAACTATATAAAAAATAAAAAATTAGGAAATTATTTATAATAAAAATGCCAAAATGAAGGCATTTTTTTATTTAAAATTGGTGAATTAGTCATTTGCTTTAATTTTTAATGTTAGCTATAGTCATTATTTGAAGGGAGAGAAAAAATGACAAAATTTTATACAGCTAAATATGATGCAATGTTTAAAGCCATATTTTGTAAAAAAGAAAATGAGGACTTATTAAAATTTTTATTAGAAAAATGCCTAGATAGAAAAATTAAAATAAAAGAAATTCACTATCCAGAACTATTAAAGAAAAATGTATATGAAAAAGGAAAAACCTTAGATGTATTAGTAGAAGTAGAAGGGGAAATAATAAATATTGAGGTAAACTCAGGATATTATAGTAATTTGCATAGAAGAAATGCATCATATATATTTAAGAAATATGCAGAAGGAATAAAAAAAGGAGAAGACTATTCACAAATGGGAAATTATATCCAAATAAATTTCACATGTAATTTACCAAAGAAAAATCCAGAAATAGGGATATATTCATTAATAGATAAAGAAAGTAAAACAAAGTATATAGACAACTTGATAATATATGAATATAACGTAGATAAAATAAAAGAAATGTGTTACAATAAAGGCGAAGAAAAATATAGTTTTATAGCTATGTTAAATTCAGATAAAAAAGAGTTAGATAAGATATGTGGGGGAAATAAGTATATGGAGAAATTTAAAGAAGAAGTTGAAAATTTAAATAGTAATAAAGAGATGGTAGAGTTTTTAAGTGCTGAAGAGGAAGCTGAACTTTTAAGAAATACACTTATGAACGAGGCAAAAGCAGAGGGATTAAAACAAGGCATGGAAGAAGGCAGAGCGATAGGTATCGAACAAGGGATCGAACAAGGGATCGAACAAGGAATTCATCAAGGTATTTTAGAAGGACAAAAAGAAGAAAAAATTAAAATAGCAAAGAATATGTTATCTATGAATTTAGAATTAGAAATTATTTCTAATTCTACTGGTTTAACAAAAGAGGAAATAGAAAATTTAAAATAGCCATAAAGTATTGGCTTTTTTTGTAAACTTAAAATTAAATGACTAGGATTTTAAACAATTATGCATTATAATAATAATAGAGGCGATAATATGGAAGAAAAAGTTTTAGAAATAATCAGTGGCCAAAATAAGGCTATTACTTATGAAGAAATATTTAATAGATTAGAAGAAGATGAACAACCAGAACTTACTAAAGCATTAAATAAATTAGAAAAAAATTTAAAAATAAGAATTACCAATAAAGGAAAATATGAACCATTTAATGATAAAACTATTAAACTAGGGACTCTAGTTGCAAATAGCAGGGGTTTTGGTTTTGTTATAGTTGAAAATGATAAAGATTATTTTATACCACCAACTAAATTAAATGGTGCTATTAATGGTGATGTTGTAGTCATTAAAGTAGTTAATGAAGAAAAAACAGAAGCAGAAATAATTGGAATTAATGAAAGAAATTTAAATGATCTTTTAGTTGGAGAATTTTACATAAAGGATAATCGTAATTTCATAAAATTAGATGATGATAGATTAAATATTATTGTGGAGATAAAAGACAATAACTTAGGTGCTATGCCAGGACATAAAGTTATCATTAAAGTAGAAAATAAAATCAGCAATACAAATTACTATGAAGGTGAAATAGTCAGAATTCTAGGTCATAAAAATGATCCAGGTGTTGATATTTTATCAATTGCTGCTAGATTTCAAATAAAAGATGAATTTTCACAAGATGTTATGGAAGAAACAGCTAAGTTACCAAATGAAGTTACTAATATTAATGGCAGAAGAGATCTAAGAGATATGGAAATATTTACAATTGATGGTGATGATACCAAGGATATAGATGATGCTATTTCTTTAAGAATTTTAGATAATGGTCATTATGAACTAGGTGTTCATATTGCAGATGTAAGTTATTATGTAAAAGAAAATACGGCAATTGGTGATGAGGCATTATCAAGAGGAACAAGTGTATATTTAGCTGATAGAGTAATACCAATGTTACCACATAAACTTTCTAACGGAATTTGTTCTCTTAATCCAAATGTTGATAGACTCGCAATTTCATGTGTGATGGAAATAGATGAAAAAGGAAAAACAATAACTAGTGAAATATTTGAAAGTGTTATTAATTCAAAAATTCAAATGACATATAAAAAAGTAAATCAAATATTAGAAAAGAATATAATTCCAGAAGGTTATGAACCTTATGAAAAAACGCTTAAGAATATGGCTGAGCTTGCTAAAATAGTTAGAAAAATGAAACTTGATAGAGGATATATTGATTTTAATGTTGATGAACCTAAGATTATAGTAGATGAAAAAGGAAAAGCTATTGATATTGTTAAAAGAGAGCGCGGTGTAGGAGAAAATTTAATTGAAGACTTTATGATTCTAGCTAATGAAGCAGTAGCAACAACTATATTTTATATGAAACTTCCATTTATATATCGTATTCATGGGGCACCAAATGAAGAAAAAATAAATGAATTTTTGAAATTTTTAAATCAATTAGGTTATAAAGTAAATGCTAAAATAAAAGATATTAAACCACTTACAGTAGAACATATTTTAGATCAGTTAAAAGATAAAAAAGAATATCCTATCCTTTCTTCAATGATGCTTAGAACAATGCAAAAAGCAGTATATGATACTAATAATATAGGACACTTTGGTCTTGCTAGTAGAAACTATACACATTTTACATCTCCAATTAGACGTTTTCCAGACTTAACAGTTCATAGATTACTTAGAAAATATTTGTTTGAATCACAAATGGGTTATGAATTAATAGATTATTATGAAAGAACACTTCCAGGTGTTGCTAAGCATTCTTCTGAAAGAGAGAAAGCTTCAGTTGATTGTGAGAGAGCCGTAAATGATATGAAAATGGCTGAGTATATGATGGATCATATAGGTGAAGAATTTACAGGAATGATTGATACAGTTACAAATTATGGAATGTATGTTATGCTTCCTAATTTAGTAGAGGGACTTGTAAGACTTGAAGATATTGGAGATGACTACTACTATTATGATGAAACAACGTTTAGTATTGTTGGTAGAAAATCTAAAAAGAGATATCGTTTAGGTGATAATGTTAAAGTAGTAGCTACTGAAGCAATAAAAGAAAAAGGCCAAATTAATTTTAAATTAGCAAATGAAAACGCTAAGGAGGAAAAACATGGAAATCCTAAACAGGCAGGCTAGATATAATTATCAAATTATTGATTCATTTGAGGTTGGAATTGTTTTAACAGGAACCGAAATTAAATCAATTAGAAACGGTAAAGCTAATTTAAAAGATAGTTATGCAATAATAAAAAATGGTGAATTATTTTTACTTAATATGCATATAAGTCCTTATGCTGAAGGAAATATCTTTAATCATGAAGAAAGAAGAACTAGAAAACTACTAATGCATAAAAAAGAAATAGTAAAACTTAATAATAAACTTACTTTAGAGGGAAATACATTAGTTCCTTTAAAACTTTACTTTAAAAATGGTAGGGCTAAAATCGAACTTGGACTTGCTAAAGGTAAAAAATTATATGATAAAAGGGAAACTATAAAAAAGAGAGATATCGAAAGAGAAATAAAGAAAAACATGAAGTTTTAGTTTGACAACCTCATGTTTTTTTACTATAATTAAGATGCTTTTATGGCTATAGTTATAGTTGGGGGCGCTTTGGTTTCGACGGGAATGTGGAAGCTTAAACTGCAAGCCGGATGATATACGTTACATATCAAAGTTAAATATAACTGGAAAAGAAAAAGCCAATTTTGGCACATTAGCTTTCGCCTAATAAAAAGCGAAGCTGCTCTTTGTTTTTTGCTCCCACCAGAAAATAAAAGGGCTCGCATTTGTGGGATATGCTAATAGTGTTGCCTAGCACTATTAGTGAAATTAATAGGCTAACTAATATTTTGGTTGTTAATTGCTTTAAATATTAGGAAATTATCAATTAACTAAGCTTGTAGAGGTTTTCGGGGAAATGTTTTCGGACACGAGTTCGACTCTCGTCGCCTCCACCAATTTTGAATTAGTATCAGATTTTTATAATCTGATTTTTTAATTATAAAAATAAAAATATTATCCATAATAAATTTGAAAGGATGGTATTAATGAATGAAAATAATGAGGTATTAGAGTTTATTTATAAAGATGCTAATATGGGAGTAGAGTCGATTACAACTTTATTAAACACAATTAAAGAAAAAGACAATAAAATAAAAAAGGTAGCGGAAGATGTTTTAAAGGATTATGAAAAATACTTAAAAGAATCAAAAAAAATAATTCATAAAAATAAGTTAGAAGTCAAAGAAGAGAGTATGATGGCCAAAGCAAGTTCTTGGATGGGAATAAAGATGGAACTTATGAAAGATAATAGTGATGCAAGAATTGCTGATATGCTTATCAAAGGACTTACTATGGGAAGTATAGAAGCAACTAAAAAAATAGATGACTATAAAGATAAAATAGATAAAGATATATTAAAGTTATTAAAGGAATTGCAAAATTTTCAAGAAGACGCAATAAATAAACTAAAAAAATATTTATAAACTACATATGTAGTTTTTTTATGTTATAATTTTAATGGGCATTGTCCCATGGCCAAGCGGTAAGGCAGTGGATTCTGGCTCCACGACCGTAAGTTCGAATCTTACTGGGACAACCAAATGCCGATTTAGTTTAGTGGTAAAACAAGTCACTCGTAATGATTAGATGTAAGTTCGATTCTTACATTCGGCACCATAATAAAAAAATAACTCAGGAAAGCTTTCCTGAGTTTTTAGTTGAAAATCACAATTTTATAATTTTTGAATACTATAAAACGGATGGATGTGATTTTATTGAACTATAAATATTATTATACAAATATAAATGGAAAAGATGATTATGGACTTAAATATGTAGATGATGGCTATGGTTATAAATGTGATAAATTTAAAATTGAATTTCCACCACAACACCAAAGTGTGCAACCTGGAATGGAATATTTGATGACACCAAGGCCAATATTTGATAACCCTAATTATAAATCGGCAGGTAAATTAAAAGGTAAAGTAGCAATTATAACTGGTGGAGATTCTGGAATAGGAAGAGCTGTAGCGATTCATTATGTAAAAGAAGGCGCTAAAGTTGTTATAGCTTATTTAAATGAACATGAAGATGCTAATGAAACAAAAGATTATATTGAAGCATTAGGTGGAACATGCGTGTTAATTCCTGGAGATATTAGGGATAAAAATTTTTGTGAGTACTTAGCTACAGAAACTATGGATTTATTTGGTAAAATAGATATTCTAGTGAATAATGCAGGTGTTCAATATCAACAAAAAAGTCTGCTTGATATATCAGATGAACAATTTGATAATACTATGCAGACAAATGTATATGGAATGTTTTATTTAACAAAAAGTGTTTTAAAATATATGAAACCAGGTGCTAATATAATAAATGTTTCATCAATAACTACATTTTATGGAGAACCAGAACTTATAGATTATGTTACAACAAAAGGAGCAATTGTTGGATTTACAAGATCTTTAGCTACTAATTTGGCCGATAAAAATATAAGAGTTAATGCAGTTGCACCAGGATTTTTCTGGACGCCACTTCAACCAGCATGCTGGGAAGCCGAAAAAATACCTACATTAAGTGCTGATATTCCTATGAAAAGAGCAGGTCAAACTTATGAAATTGCACCATTATTTGTTTTTTTAGCAAGTGATGATTCTTCGTTTATCACAGGTCAAGTAATTCACATTAATGGAGGACAATATAAAGGATAGATTTAAAAATTTTTTTAAATCTTTTTTTGTATTAAAAAATATAAATAATCAATACTATTATTAGAATGGACTGATAATATGGAAAATAAAAGTATATGGCTTAAAAATATTGATGTAAAACCTTTAGAACCACTTAAAGAGAATATTAATGTTGATGTTTTAATTATTGGTGGCGGTATTACTGGAATGAGTACAGCTTATAATTTAAAAGATTCTAAATTAAATATAGCTTTGGTTGATAGAGATTTAATTGGTCATGGAGTAACCTCTAAATCAACAGCTAAAATAACGTATTTACAAGAGTTAATATATGAAAAACTTTTAAAAACATTTTCACACAGAGATGTTAAATTATATTTAGAATCACAAATTGAAGCTATTATGTTAATTGCTAAAACAATAAAAGAAAATAAAATTAAATGTAATTATCAAAAAACATCATCGTTTGTTTTTACAAATGATGAAAAAGAAGTTGCTAAAATAAAAATGCAAAAAAACTTTTTAGAATCAGTTGGAATAAAGGTAAAAGAAACAAAAAATATTCCATTTAATGTTAAGAGTAAATATGCTATTGAAGTTTCTGATACAGCAGTTTTTAATCCTGTAAAGTATTTACTTTCATTAAAAGAAATATGTGTAAAAAAAGGTATTAAAATGTATGAAGACACTAAAATTATTTCGATAGATAAAATAAGAGATAAATATATTTGTCTTACAAATAAAAATAAGATAATTGCAGATAAAGTTGTAGTAGCGTGCCATTATCCTTTTTTCTTATTTCCGTTTTTTATGCCTATTAAAGCTTATATGGAACAATCATACATTTCCGCATCATTAATAGATGAAACTAAAGATTTTTCTGCCATCACTTCAAATACACCCATAAAATCTATTAGATATTATAGTAATGCTACTAAAAAATATTTGATATATTTAAATGGGTCTCATAATTTATGTAATAAAAATGATATTGAGAAAAACTTTAATATTTTAAAAAGGGCAGTAAAAAGGTTAGGATATGAACCAGAATATATTTGGTCTAATGTTGATTTAATAACTAGTGATAATCTTCCATATATTGGATCTATTAGTCATAATCAGCCTAATTTATATATTGGAACTGGATATAATACTTGGGGAATGACCAATGGAACAATTGCAGGAAAAATTATAAGCGATTTAATTTTAGGAAATGATAATAAATATAGTACCTTGTTTAGTCCAACAAGATCATTTAATCTAGCTAAAATAACGCATTTTCCTTTAAATTTATATAGTAGTGCTAAATCGTTTATTGGAAATAAATTAATAAAAAATAAAAATTGGTATCATAAAAATGTAATATTTAAAAAAGTAGATGGTGAGAATATTGCAATTTATAAAGATGAAAATAATAAGGAACATATAGTTTATAATAAATGTCCCCATATGAAATGCAGTCTAATATTTAATAGTATAGAAAAGACTTGGGATTGTCCATGTCATTCATCAAGATTTGATATTGATGGAAAATGTATAAAAGGTCCTAGTAGATATAATATTTCATATAAAAAAAATAATAAATAATAAAATATGATATAATGATATCAGCGAGGTAGTTTTATGAATTTAGAAACATATTTTTTAATATTTATTATTTATGCAATGTTGGGCTGGGTTATGGAAACAGTTCATGCTTTTGTAAAAGAAAAAAAATTTGTTAACCGTGGATTTTTAATTGGACCATGGGTTCCAATATATGGTTGGGGCTGCTTGTTAATTACAATACTATTACGCAAATATTTAGATGATCCAATTGCTTTATTTTTTATGGCAATAGTAATTTGTTCAGCATTAGAATATATTACAAGTTATGTGTTAGAAAAAGTATTTCATGCAAGATGGTGGGATTATTCACATTTAAAATATAATATTAATGGACGAATTTGTTTAGAAACAATGATTCCATTTGGAATACTTAGTTTATTAGTAATGTATATAATTAATCCAGTAATAATGGATTTGATTCATATAATTCCCCATAAAGTATTATTAATAATTTCAATTATTTTATTTGTTTTATATATTTTAGATAATATTATTTCATTTAAGCTAACGTACGATTTAAAAAATAAAACATTTTCAGCTGATACTGATAATACAGAGGAAATTAATAAAATATTTATGAAAAAAATTAAAGCTGAAGAACAAAAACTATCAATATTTACAAGGCGTATTATTCATGCATTTCCACATGTTAAATGGATTATTAAAAATCATAAGTAATTATGATTTTTTTGTATAAAAATAAAAAAGAAAACACAAAATAATAACGAGGAGGTAAAAAAATGAAAAAGCTTTCAAAGTTATTATTATCTTTAGTTTTAGTAGTTACTTTAACTGGATGTGGTAATATGGATAATACTCCAACTAAAAAAGTAGAAGCATTTTTTGATAAATATCAAACATTAGATTCAAACGTTTTAAATGATTTAGATTTAACGATTGCTGATGATACTTCAATAGATGAAGCTTCTAGAAGTGAATATCGTGATTTTATGAAAAAACATTATCAAGATTTAGAATATAAAATCAAAGATGAAAAAATTGATGGAGATAAAGCCACAGTTACAACAGAAGTAACAGTTAGAGACTATTCTAAAGTTTTAGGCGATGCAGATACATATAAGGAAACAAATGCTAAAGAGTTCAATGATGAAACAGGTAATTATAGTGCTGGTTTATTCAGTAAATATCGTTTAACTAAATTAAAAGATGTTACAGAAAAGAAAACCTATACTTTAGAAATAACATTAACTAAAAAAGATGGCGAATGGATAATGGATGAATTATCTGAAACAGATGAACAAAAAATAAATGGACTTTATAATGATGGAACAAATATTGGTTCAAACATAAATGAATCAGATGATAATAAACTAAATGATAATTTAGATACTGATAAAGATAATGAAGAGAATCAAAATGATAATCCATTAATGAATGATCAAAGAGATTCAGATGATACTAAAAATGAAGCAGATGACAATTCCATTTTAGAATAGATAAAATAAACACAATTTAAAGGTGTTTATTTTTTTGTTATTTTTTAAATAAGTGATATACTATAAAACAAAGAAACAGTTGGTGGTCATAATGAAAGAATTAATGAAACATTTAAAGTTTGCATGGACTTATGCAAAGTACCAAAAAGCAAATATTATTAAATTTTTAATTTGTAATATAATTATGATTGGAATAAGCATTGTTATTCCGATTTTGAGTGCTAAATTAATTATAAATTTAACTGATAATAAATTAACACAATTATTATTTATAGCAGCTATAATATTTATTGTGGAAAATCTTAGAAATTTATTAATTTGGTATTCAAGATATTGTTCACAAAGAGTATACAGAGAAACATTTATTAGAATGCAAACAGAAATAGGAAAAGAAATATTAAAAATAAATAATTCATCATTAGATAAACATGGTACAGGTGTTTTTATTCAAAGACTTACAGGAGATACCGAAAAAATTTCTGATATTTTTAATAATATTAGTTGGAGTGGAACAAATATTATTACGTCTATAGGTATATTCTTTGCAGTGTTTTTTATAAGTAAAATTGCATGTTTATATATGTTAATAGACATTACTGTTGTTTATTTGATCGAAAAAACAAGAGTGAAAAAATGGAATAATGAAGATAAACTATACCGAAAAGAAGAAGAAAAAACAACTAGTTTTACAGGCGAAATGGTAAGAGGCGTAAGAGATATAAAAATGTTAAATGCTGAAGAGAGTTTTGTAAATACTTTGCATGCCAAAATAAGAAAACTTAATTTTAAAAGATATGATATGCAAAAAACAAATAGAGCTTACAATTTACTTTCATCTTTTGTATATGATTTAAGTGATTTTTTATTAATCGTATTATTAGTTATACTAATTTCTAATAATTCTTTAGCAGTCGCTTCAGCGCTAGTAGTTTATAATTATTCTGGTAGGGTTGGAGGCACTATTTATTATTTGAGTTCTTTCTTAGATATTATTAAAGATTTTAATTTGTCATGCTCTAGAATATCAGAAATATTTAATGGAAATGATTTTAAAAAAGAGGTATTTGGAACAACACATTTAGATAAGGTAGAAGGGAATTTTGAATTTAAAAATGTTTCATTTTCATATGGTAAAAAGAAAATAATTGATGATTTGAGTTTTAAAATAAGACCAAATGAAACTGTTTCATTTGTAGGTAAATCTGGTGCAGGAAAAACAACAATATTTTCTCTTTTATGTAAAATGTATGATATTGATAGGGGGAAAATATTATTAGATGGAATTAATATTAACAAATTAGATAGGAAATCAATCAGAGGTAATATTACTATTATTTCTCAAAATCCATATATTTTTAATCTTTCTATTAGAGATAATTTAAAATTAGTAAAAGAAAATCTTACTGATGAAGAAATGATAAATGCGTGTAAAGTAGCATGCCTTGATGATTTTATAAATGAGCTTCCAGATAAATATGATACAGTTATTGGAGAAGGTGGAATTAATTTATCAGGTGGTCAAAGACAACGTTTAGCTATCGCAAGAGCTTTAGTACAAAAAACAGAAATAATATTATTTGATGAAGCTACAAGTGCATTAGATAATGAAACACAGGAAAAAATACAAGAAGCAATAAATAATATGAAAGGAGAATATACTATATTAATTATTGCTCATAGACTTTCAACAGTAATAGATAGTGATAGAATAATTGTTATTGATAAAGGTCATGTTGTAGGTGAAGGAACACATAAAGAACTTTTGAAAAATAATGAATTTTATAAACAGCTATATACCAAAGAATTAGATTAAAAACACTTTATTAGTGTTTTTTTTAATAAAGTTATTTCTTAGTTCATAGAATTATTTAGGTGAGGAACTTGAAAAAAATATTATTAATTTTACTTTTGTTAATTCCAAGTTGTGTAAACGCATTTAGCACTAATGCTAAATCAGCAATTTTAATGGATATGGACAGTAAAAGAATTTTATATGCTAAAGATGTTAATTATACTCAAAGTGTGGCATCAATATCTAAAATCATGACAGCTATTTTATCCATTGAAAAAAAAGATGTAAATGATGTAGTTACTATTGGTGATGAGATTTTAAAAGCTTATGGATCAGGAATTTATGTTAAACAAGGTGAAAAAATAAAATTGGAAGATTTATTATATGGGCTCATGCTTAGAAGTGGTAATGATGCTGCGGTAGCAATTGCTAATTATGCAGGTGGCAGTGTTGATAATTTTGTAAAAGAGATGAATAAAAAAGCAAAAGAAATAGGCATGAAAAATACCACATTTAATAATCCTAGTGGCTTAGATGAGAAAGAGCAAAAGGGAAATTTTTCAAGTGCCTATGATATGGCAATTTTAATGAGTTATGCTATGAAAAATAAGGAATTTAAAAAGATAGTAGGTACTAAAAGTCATAACGTAAAAACAAATATGAATTACTATAAATGGACAAATAAAAATAAACTTTTATTTTCCTATAAATATACAACAGGAGGAAAGACTGGTTTTACAAAAAAAGCAAAAAGAACTTTAGTAACTACTGCTAGCAAAAATAACTTGAATTTAGCAGTCGTTACTATTAATGATGGAAGTGACTTTGCAGACCATCAAAAATTATTTGAAGAGGCTTTTGATAATTATACAAATTATAGAATCTTAAAAAAGGGAACTATTAGTATTTTAGGTGAGGATTATTACAAGGAAAACAAATTGTACATCAAAGAAGACTTTACTTATCCTCTTTTAGATAGTGAAAAAGATTCATTGAATTTAAAATTTGAATTAGAAAAAAATAAAAATTATAAAACTAATGATAAGGTAGGAATAGTTAAAGTATTTTTAGGTGATAAAAAAATAACAGAAAAAAATATATATGTGGAAAAAAAGGAAAAGCCTTCATTTTTTGATAAATTAAAAAATTTATTTGGAAAAAATAATGATAAATAAATTTTGGGCCTTTTTTATAATAAGTGGTTCACTTTATTTATTAATTAATGGCAAGGCAGATGTTTTGAATAGTCAAATTATTTCTAGTGGAAAAACATCATTAGATTTAATTTTGCAAATATTTCCTTTAATGGCTTTATGGTTAGGTATTATGAATATAGCTAAAGATTCAGGATTATTAAAGAGTGCATCTAATTTTATTTCGCCTCTGCTTTCTAAAATTTTTCCTGAAATACCAAAAGGACATGAATCACTTGGTCTAATTTCATCTAATATGATAGCTAATATTTTTGGCCTTGGTAATGCAGCAACACCATTTGGAATTAAAGCTATGCAATCAATGCAAACTTTAAATAAAAAAAAGGATGAAGCTAGCCACAGTATGATTACATTTTTAGTAATCAATACATGCGGGCTTACAATTATACCTACTACCATAATTTCACTTAGAATGATGCATGATAGTACAAATCCTACTGATATAGTGCTTCCATGCATTATAGCTACATTTACATCACTTATAATTGGCCTTATTATTGATAAATTTTTTAAAGGAAAAGATAAATGAAAATGATTTCGAACTTTTTTATTCCAGTTATTGTTTTAATAGTAATAATACATGGGGTTAAAAAAAAGATAAATGTTTATGATTCTTTTATAGATGGCGCTAAGGAAAGTTTTGATATGATTTTAAATATGTTTCCTGCAGTATTAGCCATGGTTTTTGGTGTTAATATTTTTATAAATAGTGGAATTGTAGATAGCATTTTTACTTTTTTAAAACCGATTTTTATTTTGATTGATGTGCCACTTCAAATACTTCCAGTTGCAGTAATGAGGCCACTTTCTGGGAGTTTTGGACTCGCGCTTCTTAATGACATGTATGCTCAGTATGGACCAGATAGTTTAATAAGTATTATGGCTTCGGTTATTCAAGGATCAAGTGATACAACTTTATATATATTGACATTATATTTTGGAACAATAGGCATCAAAAAAATAAAGTATGCTCTTTGGGTTGGTCTTCTTTGTGATTTAATTGCAGTCATTGTAAGTATTATTACAGTGAACTTGTTTTTTGGCTGATATTAATGTATAATCTCTTTGGTGATTACTTATGGAAAGACTACAAAAAATAATCGCTTTATCTGGTTATACATCTAGAAGAAAAGCTGAAGAATTAATTAAAAATGGAAAAGTTGAAGTTAATGGTAAAATTATTACTGATTTAGGAACTAAGGCTAATTTTAGTGATGATATTGTTGTTAATGGAGAAGCCATTAAATATGAAGAAAAAGAGTATATTCTTTTATATAAACCAAGAGGTATTATAACAACTACTAATGATGAAAAGGGTAGGAAAACAGTTTTAGATTTAGTAAAAACAAATAAAAGATTATATCCGGTAGGTAGATTGGATTATGATACTTCAGGTTTATTGATTTTAACTAATGATGGAGAACTTACAAATTTACTTACTCATCCTAAAAATCAAATTGATAAAGTATATACAGCAAAAGTAAGTGGAGTAGTAAATAAAAGTGAACTTGCAGTTATATGCAGAGGTGTAATAATTGACGGTGTTAAAACGTCTAAAGCAAAAGCCAGAATTAGAAAGATTAATAAAAAATTAGATTATTCTATTGTTGAACTTACTATTCATGAGGGAAAAAATCATCAAGTTAAAAAAATGTTTGATATTATTAACCACCCGGTTATTAAATTAAAAAGAGATAGAGTGTCTTTCCTTGATCTAAATGGTTTGAAATCTGGAGAATATAGAAAATTAACCATAAAAGAAGTAAAAAAATTATATAATGAGTGCAAATAAAAACTTCACATTTCGTGAAGCTTTTTTAATTTTCTTCTATTTTAATTGCACTTGTAGGACAACTATCTGCTGCCATTTTAACGTCATCATTTACTTCGTCTTTGATTGCTTTAGCATATCCTTCATCAGTAATTTCAAATACTTCATCATCAATAGATGCGCAAGCTCCACATCCGATGCATAAATCTTTATCAACTTCAACTTTTGCCATGATATACCTCCTTAAATATATTATAAAAAAAATACTTATAAAAAACAACCACCTCATCTTTAAAAAATAGACAAAATATGATATTATTAACAATAGAGGTGAATGTCTATGGCTACAAGAATGCAAAGATATAAACAAAGCGGCAGTGCTAGTAGCCGTAGTCAAAGAAATAAAGAATTATATCATGATATTTATGAATATGGAGAATATTCAAATATTGAAGGTATTGCATCTCTAGGAAATACTAATGAAATTGATATTACTAAGATAAAAGAATTAATTAATAATAGAGAAAATTATCAAAAAAGAAGAGAATTTCATAAAACAATAGAAATGCAAAGACCAATTATTCCAGAAGAAGAAACTATAGAAGAACCTTTGGAAGAAAGAAATTATGATATTAGAGATATTTTAGTAAAAGCTAAGGAATCAATGCCTAAGGATGATAAAGAAAGAGTTCTTAGAGATAGTAAGTATGAATTTTTAAATAGGGTTCAAAAAGAGAAAGAATCTACTCCAGAAGAGGAAGATTTAAAAGAACTAATTAATACTATAACAGCTACAAGTATGTTAAATAAAGTTGGTGATGCTACTTTAGCTAAAGATTTATTTAGTGATTTAGCAGCTGATGAGAATGAAAAAGAGGAACCAAAATCATTAAAAGAGTATATAAAAGAAACAAGCGTGACGCCAACTAATAATTTGGAAAATTCATTAGATAAATCTTTCTTTACATCAAGTTTAAATTTGAGTAAATCAGATTTTATTGATAGTGAAGAAAAAGAAAAAAAGACAAGTGTCTTTTCAATTATAGTAATTATTTTACTAATACTTATTATTGTTGGTTGTGCAGGTATTTTAGTTTATAAGAGATTCATGTGATCTCTTTTTTCTTGTAAAAATATATGTAATTAATGGACATATAAATAATCCAAAGAATAAGAAATAAACTAAATAATTTGCTACAAAAGATTGAATTTGTATTAAATTTTTAAATGAGTAATTAACTAAAATAATTAAAACTATACAAATTATTATACAAAAAATATTGCCTCGTTTTTTATCCTTTTTCATCATCTGCATATATGATTTTTTCAAATAATGTATTCCAATAATAATTGTTAAAAGCATTCCTAAAATCCATTCTATTGATAAGAAACTTTCAATTTTATCAATAAAGGTTCCAATAGATAATCTTTTAAAAATATGAAACTCTGTATAATCATATAATAAAGAAAGTTCTATTGAAAAACATCCAATAATGAATAAAAATATATTGATTATAAAAATAAATGTTATTATGTAAAAAATCATAGTTGATTTAGATGAATCTTTTTGAAGCATATTTTCAGGAACAATAAGTAAAAGAAAAATTGGTAACACATTATATACAAGCATTATAAATGAAACTTTTAAAATATTACCAGGTTCTGTTTGCATAATTGGCATTAGATTTCCAAAATCAATTTCTTTTATTAATCCTAATATTATAAAAACAACAAAACCAATAATAAAATAAAACGAAATTAAACTTGCTTTAGTTACTACATGAAAATCTTTAAATGTTGCATATAAAACAGGAAGTAAAAAGCATATACTGATAAAAAACCTTGGTGTTTTATATAAAAATTCTGTTGATATAAAATTTGTTAAATTCCAAAAAATTAAAAATATAAAAGCAAAAACAGCTACCATCATAAAAATATTTAAAATATATCCAAAAGACCCTAAAGAATCAGTATTGAGTTTAATAATATTTTTAGAAGGATCAATTTTTTTTAGCTTATTAAAAAGTAGGATAGGAATAAGACCTAAAATAAGAGTAATAATACCACTTATATAAGTATCTTGTCTTCCAGTACTTAATATAATCGCAACTCCAGTTCCAATAAGCGATGATCTTAAAAGAAACCATATCATTGCATTATATTCGGTTAATTTTATTTTTTTCATTTTACCTCCTTAATGGTCTGTTTCAAAGAACCAGTAGAGACTATTTTAATATCAGTTTCTATAGAAACATTTATTTTTGGAAAGTAAGTATCATCCCAATTATTTTCTAATTGTTTCCACAATTTTGGATATTTTTTATAAATCATATTACCATAACCAAAGACATCAGTTTTGTATTGATGCTGCACTGTGTCTAAGGTATCTTTAAGTCTTCCTTTTAAATTTTTATTAAGAATATTTTGAATTTCATCTACAGTTTTTGATTCTTCTAAATTAATTTTATTATTGATTTCTCTTATGTCAGCTTTTCCAGTAACTTTGATTTTTATATTAGCTGGATCAATAAGCTTAGTATCTGATTTTAATGCAGTCAAATTAAAACCAATAGAAAGATTATCGTTATCAATAGTAGTCAATAATGAATTAGTGTTTCCATTTAAAATGTTAATCATTTGACTATCATCATTTTCCGCATAATTTATAAATTTATCATCTTTAAAAATAGCTAAATCTGATACTTTAAGATATGTTTTAATTTTTGTTGTTTCTAAAGAACTTGATTTTCTACCTTCATCAGCATTTCCTATAATTTCAACAGTTGGTAAAACAGGATTTACTCCGGGTTTTAAAACATCAGTTATAAAATAACTGTAGGGAACTGTTGTAGTAATAGCTTGTGCTTCACTTGTTGTTTTTAAAAGTGCGGCTATTCCATGTGATGGAAATGATTCAAGTGGCATAACAAGTGATAGAATGTCTTTAGCACTAGTATCTCGAGCTTGTAAGAAGTAGAATTTTTTTCTTGATTCAGCACTTCTTAAAAGTAAATCAGACATTTCTAAAATTCCCTTTTTAGCAACATCTTCTGATATTACAACTACGCTTAAATGTCCGATATATATAGATTTAGGACTTTTTCTTTCAATTTCTTTTATAGCGTCAGAAAGCGTTTTACCAGTTCCACTATATACTGTAGTTTGTGATTCTCCTTCTTTAGATGAGCTTTCATTTTTTTTAGAATTAGCAATAAGCATGCTAACTTCATATTCATCATTTTTATAATCAACAGAAAATCCTGTAACTATAGCTACAGTATTTAATTCGCTATAATTCCAGCATCCAGTCATTAAAAAGGGGATAATAAGTAAAATAATTAATAATTTTTTCATGATTGCCTCCTTTTATTTTTATCAGTAATATAGCTTGGCCTTTTAAAAATTTTATTAAGTGGAAATAAAATCAAAGAGTCTTTTTGATCTTTAATATTTAAAGGTGCGAAAGGAGATAGAAAATCAGTACCATAAGATTTTAAATCACATAGTTTAAATAAAAGTAATAAAGCTGCAAGTAAAACACCAATTAAACCTAAGAAAGATGCAGCAAAAATAAATAATAAACGCCATAATCTGATCCCATTAATAAAATCAATATCAGTAAATATTAAACTGCATATTGAGGTTATTGCAACTACTATAACAGCAATTGGTGAAACAATTCCAGCATCAACTGCTGCTTGACCTAAAACTAAAGCTCCCACAATACTCATTGTAGTACCACTATTAGTAGGCATTCTGATATCGCTTTCTCTTAAGATTTCAAATACCATCATTAGTAAAATAATTTCAAATGCGGTAGGAAAGGGAACGCCTTCTCTTTGAACTGCTAAAGATATTAATAATTCGTCTGGGACGACAGTTTGATTAAATGTAACAACCCCAATATATATAGCAGGTGTAAATATAGTTATAAAGAAAGCACATATTTTAAGAATTCTAGTAAAACTTACATTTAATGGTTTTTGATAATAATCTTCTGGAGTATGAATATAATCTACAAAAACAGTTGGAATAATTAAAGTAAATGGAGTATTTTCAACCATAATAATAATTTTTCCATCAAGTAGTGCTTGGCATACAGTATCAGGTCTTTCAGTACTTTGCATTTGCGGGAATGCAGCATCTTTATCTAATAAATAACTTCTTAAATTACCTGATTCTAAAATGCCATCAATATCAATTTTTTGAAGTCTTTTTTTAACATCTTTGACGATCTTTTCATCAGCAATATCTTTAATATAACTAATAGCTACTTTTGTTCTAGTTCTTCTTCCAATTTTTAATTCCTTAAACCATAAATTTTCATCTTTAATTCTTTTTCTGATAAGTCCAATATTTTTAGCATAATTTTCAGTAAAACTATCTTTTGGTCCTCTTAAAGATGGTTCACTTTCAGAAGTAGCAACACCTCTATCTAGGTCTGCTTTAGTTTCTAATAAAATGAACTGTTTTTCATCATCAATAAAAATAATAGTAAAACCAGATGATAAGTAAAAAGGAATAGCATTATCGTCTTCCATTGTTGTAAGAGAAGAATTAGCAATTTCATTTTTAACCGCATCAAAAAAATCGCAAAAAATTCCTTTTTCGAGTTTGTCATTTATATCATCAATAATAAATTGGCTAATAGTACTACCATTACTAGTACTTTCTAAAAAGAAAACTACTGAATTTTTTTTACCAATCCTTATATTTCTAAACTTTAAATCAGGACAATCTCCCAATCTTTCTTTTATCTTTAAAAATCTATCTTTCGAATTCATAATATCCCTTCTTTTCATGCTATTATTATTAACCAAAAAAAGGAAGTTATGATATAATTTTTTTAAAGGAGAAATTTTATGAATAATGTTTTGGTAAAAATAACTGGTCTTGATCACTTAGGTAGAGGAATCGGTAGAGTTGAGGGGAAAATAATTTTTGTAAAAAATGCTTATATTAATGAAGAAGTAACTGTTAAAATAACAAAAGAAAAAAAGAAATTTTTGGAAGGTGAAATAGTTGATTTTGAGTACAAAAGTCCATTTAGAATAGATTCAAAGTGTAATATTTTAAATTGTGGATGTGCTTTAAAACATGTACCTTATGAAAAACAGCTTGAATTTAAAGAAGAAAAAATAAAAAATATAATTAAAAGATATACAAATTTAGAAAAAGTAGTTAAAAAGATTATTCCTAGTGATGATATTTATAATTACCGAAATAAAGTTACTTTAAAGGTAAAAGAAAAACTGGCATATAGTGAAAATGATTCTCATAATTTAATATGCATAGATAGATGTGAATTATTAGATGAAAAGATAAATAAAATAATTAAAGAAATAAATAAAATGGATTTAAATAATGTTTCTGAAGTTATGATTAGATCATTTGATGAAACTATGGTTTGTTTTAAAGGTAATATTGATATAAAAGAATTAAATGGTGTTTCTAGTATTTACATTGATGACAAACTTGTTTTGGGTCAAGAAAAAATAAAGGCTAATTTAGGCAACTTTAATTTTTTAGTTAGTGATAAGGCATTTTTTCAAGTAAATACAAAAATGGCATTTAAGTTATATAAAAAAGTAGAAGATATTATAACTAAAGATAAAACAAAAACATTACTCGATTTATATTGTGGTACAGGAACTATTGGCATATTTTTAAGTAAGCATTTTAAAAAAGTAATTGGAATTGAAATAAGCGAAAAGGCAGTTATGGATGCCAAGGAGAATACTAAAAATAATAATATAGAAAATTGTAAGTTTTATGTTGGAAATCTTGATAATGGGCTAAAAGAAAAAGCTGATATTATAGTGGTTGATCCACCAAGAAAGGGTCTTTCACAAAAAACAATAAAAGACATTTTAGATGTTGAACCAGAAGAAATTATATATGTATCATGTGATCCAATGACACTTGCAAGAGATATAAATTTATTTAAAGATGGTTATACTGTGGAAGAAATAATACCTTTGGATTTATTTCCACATACGTATCATGTTGAAAGTATAACAAAACTAAAAAGGAAAAATTAAAACTTGACAAAATAAAAAATATAGTGTAAATTATGTAACAACGCAAAAGAAAGGGAGATATTATGAAATTATTCCAAGTAAATGTTAACAACCGCAGACGCTTCAGTTAGTACTTGCTTAACGATTAAAATATCGTAGGTGCAAGTACTATTTGTGTTGCTTGTATCTGCGAGGGAAATAATTTCATTTTGATAAATTATAAAACCTATGCATATATAAGCATAGGTTTTTATTATGAAAAGAGAGGAATTATATGGAAAATAAATTAGAGGAAATATTAAAATTATTAAAATATTTAATAGAGTTCGATGGAGTATCTAAAGATAAGGAAAAAACAAATCGGTTACTTGATGAAATAAAGATGAGTATGCCAAAAGGTTTATTTATAAAAAAACATGAATTTAATGGTTTTGGTTCTTTGGTTATTTCAAATGCTGAAGAAGAAAACTATGACATTGTTTTTTGTACACACATAGATGTTGTACCATGCGAACAGTACAAATATGAAGAAGATATGGAAAATGTATATGGACGCGGGGCAATTGATATGAAGGGACAAGTTGCTGTTTGTTTAACATTATTTAAAGAATTAGAAACGGATAAAAAAGTAGCTTTATTTATAACTAGTGATGAAGAAATAGATGGTAACTGTGCTAAAGAATTAGTTGAATTATATCCAAACATAAAACTTGCAGTTGTGCCAGATGGTGGAAAGAATTTTGAACTTATAAGTGAAGAAAAAGGGTTACTACAATTAAAACTATCAGTAAAAACTAAAACATGTCATGCTTCACAACCATATAATGGTGTTAATGCAATTGAAACTTTATTTGCTGTTTATACAAAAATAATAGAAAAATTTCCAACACCTAAAAGTTCTGATGATTATAAGACATCTATAACACTAACAAAAATAGTTGGCGGAGATGCTTTAAATCAAGTGCCTGGATATGCTGAGATGTATTTAGATATAAGACATATTGCTTCAGAAAAAAAGGAAGATATTATAAATGAAATTAAAAAAATTAATTCTGCTTTAGAAATTGAAGTGGTTGCTAGTGGTAGTGCTTTTATTACAGATATTAATAACGATAATATACAAATGTATTTGAAAAAATGTGAAGAAGTTTTAGGACATATGCCTAAAATAGTGGCAAGTGAATCAACATCAGATGCAATATATTTTTCTGATAAAAAGATTCCAACAGTGCTTATGAATCCAGTAGGGGATTACCCTCATCATCCAAAAGAATATGTAAATAAAAATTCATTATTAGATTTATATAAAATTTATAAAAAGGTATTGAAAGAAGGAGTGATAAAATGATAGAACAAATTATAGAACAATTAAAAGAAAAAGGATTAAATAATGATAAAATAAAAGATATTATGAATTTTGTTGAGAAACATAATATAGAAAATGAAATTACAAATATACAAATTGTAGATTTCTTAAAAGAAAAAGGATTAAAGGATGACTCTGATGAAGGAATTAAAAAATTTATAAAAGAAAACGGTTTAGAAGAAGCTGTTGAAGAATTAAAATCTGGAGCACTTAAACAAGAAACAAAAAAATATATTGACTTAGTCGTTGGAGTTTATGAAAAAGCATTAATTTATGATGGTTTATACCCTAACGCATATAAAGTAGATACAACAGATATTTTAGGCGTGGATCCAATAGTAGTAAGTTTCAACCATAAAGGTACTAATGATGAAATTAAAGGTTTTATAAAAACTATTTCCAGTTTTGATGAATTCGCTGATATTATTAATGTATTTAAATTACCTCCATATGCAGAACCATTAACAGTAGTTGATAAAATGGAAGAATTTGAAGCATATATTAATGGTGGATTGGCTATTGCTTGTTATAATGATAAAGGGCAAATAATGGGATATGCAGGTCTTATGAATGAGGTTGAAGATGAACATAAACCATATTTTCACGAAGGAATTACAAACTTAAATAATCTATATATATATGGATTAGCAACTCACCCTGAATATCGTGGATTTGGAATTTGTAGTGAATTGGTAGAGCTTATTAATGAAGCAGCAACACCATTAGGGATGGATTTTATATATTTGAGAATAAATCATAAAGATTCTATGTCTGAAGGACTTTGTAGAAAAAAAGGATATGGAGATTTATATCAAGATGGCAAGGTAGTATTCCAAGATATTTCTGATCAAGCATTCAGAATAAGTGGTGCAACTGATCCAGAAGGTAATCTAAAAAGATTTTTAATTATGCCAGTTACTGAAAATGGAAAAGAATTTTTAGTAGCTACAGGTTCTATTCCAGGAGATTTAGATGTTTTAACATCTGAACCTAAAAAATTAGTATTAGAATAAGAAGACAAGAAATTGTCTTTTTAATTTGACTTTTATTATTTATATAATATAATAAGCCATATAAAAGGAGAAGATATAATGCAAAATATAGATATTAAAAAACTTGGAATATTAATATTTTCAGCGATTGTATTTACATTCGCAATTTTTAATTTAAATATAGTTTTAGCCATTTTAAAGTTTATAATAGCTGTTTTATTTCCATTAATACTTGCTATATTTATAGCCTTTATTTTAAATATTCCAATGAAATATTTTGAAAAATTACTTAATAGAAAAAGTAAAAAGAAAAAGAAGCTTAAAAGAGTAATAGCAATTGTATTATCAGTTCTACTTGTTATATTTATAACTTCATTATTATTACTTATAGTAATTCCAGAAATTTACTCTATAATAAAAACATTAATTAATAATATACCGTTATATGAGGATTATCTTGGAAATTTTTTATTGTCTTTAAAGGAACAGTTTCCAAATTTAGATTTAAAAGAAATAAATACTTATTTTAATGATGCATTTACTGATATTAAAAATGGAATATTTTTGAAGGCTCCAGATTTAATAAGCTTTTCTATTGAAGTTGCTAAAAATGCAATAGGTTTAATAACATCATTATTTTTAGCTATAATTTTATCTTTTAATATTTTAATGGAAAAAGAAAAATTAAAGAAACAGCTTAATCAGTTTTGTTATGCTTATTTGAAAAAAGAAAAAGCTGATAAAGTAATTTATATTATAAAATTATTTTCAAAAAAATTTAGTGATTTTATATCACCAGTATATATAGAGGCAGTTTTATTTGGTATCATTTGTTATATCAGTATGCGTGTTTTACATATTCCATATGCAGGAGAAATATCTTGTTTAGTTGGTTTTATGGCATTTATTCCAGTTGTTGGTGTTTATATTGGAATGATTATAGGGGGAATACTCATTGTGTCAACAGCTCCAATTAAAGCATTAATTTTTATCATATTAATGTTTATATTAAAAGAGGTTGATTCAAATATTCTTTATCCAAGATTTATTGGTAAAGCAGTGGGACTTCCAGCTATTTGGGTATTAGTTTCTGTAATGATAGGTGCAGGTTTATTTGGACTTTTAGGAATGCTTTTTGCTGTTCCAGTAGGTTCAATAATTTATACTTTAGTCTTAGAAGATATTAAAAAGAAAAATAATAAAAAGGATTCATGAAAATGAATCTTTTTACTTTGTAAATATAACGTCAAAAAGCTAAAATGCTTTTGATAATTTATCTATTAGAATGTTATAATAAAAATGAGACAATATAGAAAGAGGTAGTAAAATGGAAATAAATGTAAGATTAGCAACAAGAGAAGATGTGAAAGGGATTATAGATCTTTGTAATGAAGTTTTTGAAGAAAACACTACATTAGATAAAGCTTTAGAATCATATGATCAAACATGTAATGATTCTAATCAAATATATTTAATAGGCACAGTTGATGGACAAATTGTAGCACATGCAAAAGCTACAATCATTCCAACAATGTATGAAGGCATGGGTAATTATTCAATAATAAATCATGTTTGTGTAAAAGAAGAATATAGAAAACATCATTTTGCAACAAAACTTTTAGATGAAATAACAAAAATCAGCAAAGAAAAAGGATGTAAAAATTTATCTTTATGGTCTAAAAATTTTAGAGAAGCAGCACATGCATGTTACTTAAACTATGGATTTGAAGTAGTTGATGCTAAATTTTTTGAGAAAGAAATTTAATAGGTGGTATAAATGAATATTGAGAGAATATATATTGGTGGTTGGTTTCAAAGAACAACTTTACAACTTAGTGAAGTTTATGATTTTTTAAGAACTGTAGAATCAAAATTAAAATTAAATAAAAATAAATTAGTAAAGTTACATAATGATCTTGGAATAGAAAGTGTTAAATATGAAATAGATGGTCTTGAGTATTTAGATGTACAATCAAACAAAGGATTTGATTTCAAAATATTTGAAGACGGCCTTATTGTTTTAAATACAGATAAAACTAAGGAAGAATCTTTATTCGATGATATTGATCAATTAGCAAATTACTATGAAAAACTTTTATCACCATCTTTAAATTATTTATTTAGTTTAGGAGCACCTGTACCTAAAGAACTTGCCAATATAGAAATGGTTTATCCATATTTTATTGTATTAAATAATGTACCTAAAGAACAAATAAATGAAATGATTGAGAAAACAGAAAATGAAAAATATTTTGAGTTTAGTAATAGTAATTTTGATGTTTTAAGAGGTAATAAGTATTATTTTATCAATAATAAAACTAAATCTATAAGAGAAGTAGAAAGATATATTGAAGAACAAATTTTTATTCGTGAGTTTAAAGGTCAATTACATAGATATTTAAATTTACATAGAATTATTTGGGAAAAAATAGCAGATGTAAAAGAGAATTCAAAAGTAACAGGAAAAAATATAATAAAATTTAGTTCAAAAGTAGATGGTTATGCTAAAACAATCAACTTAATTGATGCTAGAATAAATCAAATGAATACATATCTTAAGACAAGAGAAAAAATCGCTAAAGGTGATGAAAGTTTAAAAGAATCATTAGATTTAATAGGGTATAGATATGAAACTTTAGGAAATACTCTAGCTTATATGCAACAACTATGGAAAATGACACAAAATTATGTTAATTCTGCTGCATCTCTTTTCCGCGATTTACAACAAGAAGTAACATCAAAATCAGTTAATAATTTAACTATCGTAACATCAATGGGTGTAGGTGCATCACTTATTGCTTTATTTACAGAAAGCAAACCTGATTTTTCATCATTTGGATTTATATATTTTATAATTTTAGCTATCATCGGTTTTTCTGTTAATAAAATAATGAGATATATTCAGGAAAATCGTAAATATCAAATTTCTGATATTGATTATGATAAAAATATTAAATAGGAATTAAAATGAAAAAATATATTGATATATTTAAGAAAATTCTAGGTTTTGTTCCAAATAAAAATAAAGCGATTAGGCATATGTTTTATGCTTCTGCAATAGGACATATTTCAAGCTTACTTCCACCAGTTGCAACAGCGGGAATAATTGCAATGGTAACACAAAATAATGTTTCAGCTATTTTTGGTTATGCATTTTTATATATAATTTTTTATGTTATTTATTTTTCTTCTAGATATTGGAGATATTATACATATAGCGAAATAGCACAATATTATCACAATGAAGTTCAAAAGAAATTATTTGAAAAAATAGCAGATCATGATGCTATTTCACAAAAATTGTCAAAAGGAAAACTTATAGACACTTGCAGTGATGATGTTAGATACATAGTTGATGTTATAGATGCCTTTGTTGAAGCAACCATGATTATTGTAAAATTAGTTATAATAATTTTAATATTTATGTATTATAATATTTTTGTTGCAACATTTGTTTTAGTTTTAGACTTAGTTTATTTAAAACTTATGGATATTAACTCTAGAAAAGTTGCAAAACACTACGAGGGAACAAGAAAATATAATGATAAGCTTATTGATATGCTTAATCAAATGATGACAAATGTTAAACAAGTAAAAACACTCAATATGATGCCAGGTCTTAATAAAAAACTAGATAGATTTAGAAATAAGTGGACTAGTCAATATATACAAAGAAGACAAAATATGACCTATAGATATAGTACTATTCCAGCAATTGTATATTTTGGTAAGATTATGCTTTATGTTATTTTGGGATTGCTTGTAATCAATAAAGTAATGACTCTTGATAAATTAGTGTTACTTATCAGTTATTTTGAAATGACAATCACATGTACTGATGAAATGTTAAATCATTTATTAAATTTAAGTAATTATAATGTTCAAATGAACAGAATTAAAACTATTTTAGACTATACTCCTAAAAAGGAACTAGATTACGGAACATTTAATAATGATTATATAAATGGAACAGTTGTATTTAAAAATGTAACATATGAAAACAAAGGAGAAAAAATTCTTAAAAATGTTTCTTTTAAAATTTATCCTAATGAAATTAATGCAATAATAGGGCATAGTGGAAGCGGAAAAAGCACTGTTCTTAATCTTATATATCGTTTAAGACGAATAAATAATGGTTCTATTTTGATTGATAATCAGGATATATATGATTATTCTACCTCTGTATTTTCATCTAATGTATCTGGGGTATTCCAAAATTCATTTGTTTTTCAAATGAGTATTAAGGATAATTTAGGGTTAATTGATCCAGATCCAATAAATCAAATGGAAGCTTGTAAAAGAGTTGGAATTCATGATTATATTATGAAACTCCCACAAGGATATAATACTGTAATTGGTGAAGATGAACATAATTTTACTGCAGGTCAAAAGCAATTACTTGCAATAGCACGTTCATTATTATCTAAGGCAGAAATACTTTTATTTGATGAAGTAACAAGTAATATTGATCCTAAATCAACTAGTGATATTGCTAATGTTTTATTAGATTTAAAAAGCGATCATACTGTTGTTATGGTGACTCATAAACCAGAGATGATGGAAATTGCTGACAGAATTGTTTTATTAAATAACGGTAAAGTTTCTGATAAAGGAACAAATAAAGCAGTTTATGAAAGATCTAGTTTATATCGTGAACTTAAAAATAGAACTTTTGCTAGTGTAAGTCGTTTGGAAGATTAAATTTCAAATGACTTTTTTATTTGTAAAAGTGTAAAATATTTGACAAGTAAGCATTAGTAATATAATATAAAAATGAAGGTGGTAGTATGAAAAACTTAAGAGGGCTATTTAAATATTTAAAACCATATAAAAAATGGGTATTTCTTGCACCTTTATTTTTAGTATTTGAATTAATAATGGACATATTTTTACCCGCTATATTTGGTAATGTTATAAATGTTGGTGCATTAGGTCATGATATGAATTATATTGTTTTTTCTATTGCTTTAATGCTTGTTTTAACTGTATTCGGACTAGTAGGAGGAATTTTTTCAGTTTATTATGGAGCGAAAGCTAGTGAGTATGCAGCTAATGATCTGAGAAAAGACTTATTTAATAAAATTACATCTTTAAGTATTTTTGATTTAAAAAAATATGAAACTGGTCATTTTATTACAGTTCTTACAAATGATATTGATTTAATATCTAATATAATAATGATAAGTTTAAGAATTTTCTTTAGAGTGCCAATTATTGTTATTGGTAGTATTATTATGGCGGTAATTATTAACCCAAAACTTTCTCTTATATTACTTTTTGTAACACCAATACTCGCTATTATAACTTTTATTTTAATAAAAATTGTATTTCCTAAATTTTTATCTATACAAGAGGGAATAGATGAAGTAAATTCAAAAGTAAGGGAAGATATAAATGGCATAAAAACATTAAAATCTTTGGCCAAAGAAGAGGAAGAAAAGAAAAAATTTGATACCATTAATGTTAAATTGAGAAATACAAGTATAAAAGCTAATAGATTTTTAAATTTACAAGCACCATTAACTACATTACTTGTAAATATATGTATAATTATAGTTTTATATTATGGTGGAAAAAGCATGTTGGACGGAACTTATCAAATTGCAGGAATTTCTGTTGGAACTATTCTTGCGTTTATTCAGTATTTAACTAATATCTTATTTGCTTTAATTCAAGCTTCTGCTGTGATTGTATTACTTTCAAAAAGTGAGGTAAGTGCTCTTAGAATAAAAGAAATAATGGATATTAAAGGGCCAAGAAGAAAAAAACATGGTATTAATTTTGTTAATAAAATAGATTTTAAAAACGTTTCTTTTAATTATGGTGGAAAAAATATCATAGATAATATTAGTTTTTCTATTAATAAAGGTGAAATGATTGGTGTAGCAGGGCTTACAGGAAGTGGAAAAAGTACATTAGTAGGTCTTCTTTCTAAAGAATTACTTCCAACAAAAGGAAAAATTTTAGTTAATGATGTTAATTTAAATGATGTAGATATTCATAATAGTGTTTCTATTGCTTATCAAGAGCCAATTTTATTTTCAGGTAGCGTAAGAAATAATATAAAGTATTCAGCACCTAATGTAAGTGATGCTAAAATGAGACAATACGCTAAGTTATGTGAGATTGATGATTTTATATTAAAACAAATGGGAGCTTATGATTTTGAAATAGCTGCAAAAGGGTCAAATTTATCAGGTGGACAAAGACAAAGAATCGCACTTACTAGAGCTACTTTAGCGGAAACTGATATCTTAATTTTAGATGATGCAATTAGTAGTGTAGATGCTAATACTGAGAAAAAAATATTAAATAATTTTAGTGAAAAATTAAAAGATAAAATAACAATTTTAGTTTCTTCTAAAGTTAGGACACTTATGAAATGTGATAAAGTTATTGTTTTAGATAAAGGAAAAATAGTAGCTTTTGAAAATCCAAATATTCTAGTTAAAGAGAATCAAATTTTTAAGGATATGAGTGTGGCTGGAGGTGATAGCCATGATTAAAAATTTGAGAAGATTGTTTAAATATTTTGAACCAAGTAGAAAACAATTGCTTATAGTAGGAATACTTGTTATAATTGCAACATTCTTTTCTATTTTAGGGCCTATAATTTTAAGTGGAATTATTGATAATTATTTAGATGTAGGAAAAGCAAAGGGGTTTGTTTTAATCCTTGGAGTATTATTATCAGTTTATGTTATGAGTAATGTGTGCAATTTTATTTCTAGTTTTATCATGGTAAAAGCTTCAGAACAAGTTGTATATGATTTAAGAAAAGATCTATTTAATCATATAATAAAGATGCCTATTAAGTTTTTTGATAAAAATAAAAAAGGCGATATTATGAGTAGATTTACAAATGATTTAACTGATATTAATGATGTACTTAGTGATGTAGTTATTGAACTTATTTCAGGGGTTATTATTTTAATTGGATCTTTAGTATTCATGTTTATACTAAGTCCATTACTTACTTTTATAACTTTAGGGATTTCTTTAATTTCATTTATTTGTACTATAAAAATTGGAATGAAAACAGCTAAGATGTTTACTCATTTGCAAAATAATATTGGTAAAATGAGTGGGTATAGTGAAGAAATGATTTCTTCAATGCCAATTATTAAACAGTATGGAAAAGAAAAAGAAACAAATGAGGAGTTTGCAAAAATGAGTAATAGATTTAGACATTATTCAGTTAAAGCTAATCTATATGCTTGTTTAATGATGCCAGTCAGTGTAACTGTTACAAATTTAGGACATTTGTTAATTGTTGGAATTGGAGCAATATTAATAATTAAAGGGCATACTACAGTTGGTAGCATTTTAGCCTTTATAACATATTTTGATATGATAAAAAAACCAATTAATCAAGTTGCATCTTTATTTGCTTCTGTAACTTCAGCGCTTGCTGGTGTTAATCGAATCTTTAAAGTTATGGATGAGGATATTGAAAATCCAAGTGGAAAACAAATAGAGGTTCAGGGGGAAATTGAATTTAAAAATGTTAGCTTTGGTTATAATGAAACTGCGGTAATTAAGAATTTTAACTTAAAGGTTAAAAAAGGTGAGACGGTTGCTATTGTAGGACCTACTGGAGCAGGGAAAACAACTATTTTAAATTTAGTTAATAAATTTTATTTACCAGATAAAGGTGATGTATTAATTGATGGTATATCTACAAGGGATTTAGCTCATGAAAATTTAAGAAAAAATATTGGATTAGTTGCTCAAGAGCCTTATTTATTTAAAGGGACAATAAGAGAAAATCTTTATTATAATGAACTTAGAGATAAAGAAAAAATTAAATCAATTGGTATTAATGATATGATTGAAAAGTTTCCAAATGGTTATGATTTTATAGTAGAAGATGCTGGAGATAATGTTGCAACTGGAGAAAAACAATTATTAACTGTAGCTAGAACTGCACTATTAAATCCTAAAATACTTTTATTGGATGAGGCAACTAGTAGTGTTGATGTGACAACTGAAAAATTTGTAAACGATGGTCTTAAAACACTTATAAAAGATAGAACAACTATTATTGTCGCACACAGACTTTCAACAACAAAAAATGCTGATAGAATAATTGTTATTGATAAGGGACAAATTGTAGAAGAAGGGAACCATAAAGCATTGCTTAAAAAGAAAGGTTTATATTATAACTTATATAATAATGGTTTAGAATAATGTATTTTTTTGGAGAATGTTACTAATTAAATATATAAATAAAAACACCAATTGGTGTTTTTATTTTTCTAATAGTCTATATACATTAAATGATGGTGTATTAAATAATCTAAAATTAACATTACTAACTCCAATGCCAGTTGAAACATATAAATCACTATTTTCAATATTATAATGACCGTTTTTATATTTTTTTCCATCAGGTGGTAGTACTATCGCTCCATAAAAAGGGGCTCTAATTTGTCCACCATGAGTATGTCCAGCTAATATTAAATCGAATTTATTATTTTCAAGTTTATCAATATAATCTGGTTCATGCATAATTAATATTTTATATATTGGTCCATCTTTATCAAACGAATTTATATAATCAGTTACATTTTTTGCTCTTTCAGTAATTGTATCATCATCAAATTGCATTGTACTTATTCCAGCAATTACCATGTGTTCATAACCACCATTATAAATAGTTTCATAATTGTTATTTAAGTTAGAAAATCCACTGCCTTTAATAATGCTGTCCCATTCATCAAACTTGTAGTCATGGTTTCCAGTAATAGCATATTTACCAACACCTGCTTCAATTTTGCTAAGTTCAGTTGCTATTTCATTAGCTAGATCTTTTGTCATATTGGTATCTCTATCAATTAGATCACCAGTTAGTACAACGATATCTGGTTTATATTCATTGATTTTTTTTACAAGTTTTTGCATCTCTTTTTTTTCAAACATTCTTCCATAATGAATGTCACTTATTTGTATGATTTTAAAACCATTAAAATTTTTCGTAATTTTTTCATTTTTAATTAAATAGTCTTTTGCAGTTAGCATTTTAGGTTCAATAAAATAGGCATAGGCTATAGTAAGACAAATTAATATAATTAAAAATATGAAAAATTTAATAACAAAATTTTTTTTCTTTTCTTTTTGTTTTCTTTGAACTCTAGACTTAGCCATATTATCACCTTAACAGTATTTTATCATATATTTTTAAAAATGGAAAAAGAAAAAGGCTTAAGCCTTAAGTAAATAGTAAAGTAAATATTTGCATTGCCATAATAATACCATTATGCATTAAATGGAATCCCATTGTTACAAATATATTATTGGTTTTTGTAAGAATATAAGCAAATGCTACACCAAATGATCCATAAGGAACTAAATATAATAAGTCAGTAGGTTCTGAATAGGTTCCTATAATATGAAGACCACCAAATATTAATCCAGATGCGATTATAAAAACCCAATTATTTCCAAGAATATTTTTAAGACTTAATCTAAAAGTTAATTCTTCTAAAACAGGTGCTAGAAGAACTGCACTTATATAAGTATAAATAGGAGCTAATGCAAACATTTGACGAATATTTGATTCATTTTCCGCAATATTGCCATCATTAATTGAAAAAATATAAGCATTACTAACCATCATAACAATTAAAGCAATAATATAATATTTTAAATATTTAGTAAAATATTTCATATGATTTTTTTTCAAGTCTTTAAAGGATTTTTTAATTTGATCTTTAAATAATAATATAATTAATAAAATTATAATTACTTCACATAGAACATTATATATTTCTTTTAATATAAGTGGAACTTCATTAAATTCTATATTCATAAGTTCAAATGGCAGCGTTTGAAAAATAGAAAGTCCAAAATAAAGACAAAATCCAACTATACCCTTAAATAATAATTTAAGTTTTTCATTCATTTATATCACCTTTATCTATTATATCATAGTTTTAATTAAAATAATCCTATATTATATAACAAAAAAATATGTGCTATAATATTTATAGGTGGTTTTTGAATGATTAAAACAGAAGAAAAATATATTGAATTACTTTTACAAAAAGGGGTTAGTGCTAGTGATTTGGATTCTCTTTTAATTTATATAAGTTTAAAAGAACATTTATTATTTGCTGAAGAGTTAAAAAAACGAGCACTTTCTTTAGGTGTAAGAGAAGTTGAAATTATGATTGGCGATACATATGGGCTACACGATATGTTAAAGGAAACAACTATAGATGAAATTACTTTAGATAATCCTAAGGCAAGACACTATATTGATAAGAGTAAATGGGATGAATATGCAAAAAAACATGGAGGTATTTTGTTTTTAACTTCGGAGATTCCAGGTATATTGGATGATATTTCTCAAGAAAAAATACAGAAATGGTCTACTGAACAATTTAAGACTAATAAGTTTTATAGAGAAAATTTATTTACTAACATATTTACATGGACAATAGCGTCTTTACCAAATGAAAAATGGGCACAGCAGGTTTTTCCAAATGATAGTAATGCTTATGACAAATTGTATGAAGCAATTTTAACTGCTTGTATGGTAGATAATGATGATCCAGTAAAAGCATGGGATGATTTTTTCAGCAGATGTGATTTAATTACACAACGCTTAAATGAAATGGATATTAAGGGTCTTCATTATCAAAATGCATTAGGAACAGATTTACGTATTGCACTTCCTCCTAACCATATTTGGGTTAACTCAAATGAAAAAAATTCTAAAGGAAATCCTATCATGTGTAATATTCCAAGTTATGAGATTTTTTCGTCACCTGATTATGCAGGAACAAATGGTATTGTATATTCTACTAAACCGTGGGTTTTATATGGACAAATTATTGAGGATTTTTATTTAGTATTTAAAGATGGTGAAGTTGTAGAGTATGGTGCTAAAAAAGGGGAAGAAGCCTTAAGTCGTTTTTTATACCCAAAAGAAGTTGGTACAATGAATAGAACAGATCGTTTAGGAGAAGTCGCTTTTGTTGAATATGATTCTCCAATTTCAAGAACAGGATTAGTTTATTATGAAACATTATTTGATGAAAATGCATCTTGTCATTTAGCTTTAGGTAATTCATTTTGTAATGCAATTGTTGACGGGGAAAAAATGAGTGAGGAAGAACTCTTGGCTTGTGGATTAAATCAAGCAGAAGAACACGAAGATTTCATGATAGGGACAGAAGATTTATCTATAGTTGCACAAACACCAGATGGAGAAGTTCCTATATTTGAAAACGGTAATTTTTGTAAAAAACTGTTAAGGAAATTTTAATATATGTGAAAATTATAAATAATCATGCATATGTTTTATTAAGGACTTTTAAAAAGTGTAAAGTTATGGTATAATGTAAACAGCGAAGCGTGGGGATTCCCACGCTTTAATGTAATTTAAGTGGGGAGGAATTATGAATCTAGAATCTAAAATTCGCAGTTTAGTAGAAGAGGAAATTACTAAAGCTGGTTACATCTTAGATGATGTAGTTTATGTTAATGAAAATGGAATTAATTATTTAAGGTTTATCATTGACAAGGAAAATGGTTATATTACTATTGATGACTGTGTAGAAGTAAATGGGATTGTTAATCCAATAATTGATGAAAATGATCCAATTGACGAGAGTTACATGTTAGAAGTTTGGTCTAAAGAGAAAGGAGAGGATTAAAATGGATGGTAAAGCATTTAAAAAAGCTGTGGAAACATTAGTTAAAGAAAAAGGCATTGATGAAGAATATATTTATGAAGCTATGGAACTTGCACTTACTTCAGCTTATAAGAAAAATTATCATTCATTATCAAATGTAAGAGTGGATATTAATAGAGAAAATGGGGATATCCATATTTATTCATTTAAAACTGTTGTATTTGATGATGAATGGGAAAAAGAAGAAGGAAAATATGAACTTGAAACATTTACTGATGAAGATGGTAATGAATATGAAGAAGAAGTAGAATTTGTTTATGATGATCGTATTCATATAACTTTAAAAGATGCTGAAAAAATTGTTCCAGGTATAAAAATTGGTGAAACAATCGAAGAAGAAGTAACACCAAAAGATTTTGGTAGAGTTGCAGCTTCAACAGCAAAACAAGTAGTAGTTCAAAAAATTAGAGAAGCAGAAAGAAATTTAATCAATGAGGAGTTTGCTGATAAACAAGATGAAATGGCTACTGGACTTGTAGCAATGGAGGATGTTAGAAACTATTATATTGATTTAGGTAGAGCTCAAGGAATACTTCCTAAATCTGAAATTATTCCTGGAGAAGAAATTAAAATGGGTTCTACAATTAAAGTGTATATTTGTAAAGTAGACAATAATTCAAAGGGACCACTAATTTTACTTTCAAGAACACATTTTGGTTTTGTAAAAAGATTATTTGAGTTAGAAATTCCAGAAATTAATGAGGGTATTATTTTAGTTCACAGTGTTGCTAGAGATGCTGGTAATAGAACAAAAATAGCTGTTTATTCTGAAAATCCAAGTGTAGATCCAGTAGGTGCTTGTATTGGTGAAAGAGGAAGTAGAATAAATAGAATTATTGATGAATTAAATGGAGAAAAAATTGATATTATTCCTTATAGTAATGATGATTCAAAATTCATTGAAAACGCTTTAAGTCCTGCTAAAAATTTAAAAGTATTTATTACTGATGACAAGAAAAAAGAAGCTATGGTTATTGTTGATAATGAAAATCTTTCATTAGCAATTGGTAAAAAAGGTTTTAACGTTAGACTTGCTGCTCGTTTAACTCGTTTTAAAATTGATGTCAAAACTTACGAGCAAGCAACTGAAGCTGGAATTCATATAGTTGAATAATATGAAAATGCGAAAAATTCCTATGCGTACTTGTGTGGTAACAAGGGAAAAGTTGCCAAAGCAAGAATTAGTAAGAGTTGTAAGAACACCAGAAAACGAAGTTATAATCGATGAAAGTGGTAAAGCTAATGGTAGGGGAGCTTATTTAAAAAAAGATTTAGAAGTAATAAATAAAGCTGAAAAAACTAAAATATTAAATAGTAGGTTAGAAGTAGAAGTACCAAAAGAAATTTATGATAATTTAAGAGGTATGATTTAGTGAAAAGAGAAGATTATATTTCTTGGGATGCATTTTTTATGGGACTTGCCCTTCTTGCGTGTGAACGTAGTAAAGATCCATCAACACAGGTTGGTGCTTGCGTTGTAGGAAATAAAAATCAAATTTTATCTGTAGGATATAATGGTTTTCCAAGAGGTTGTAGTGATGATTCAGGTCATTGGGGACGTGATGGAGAATTTTTAGAAACAAAGTATGCTAGAGTATGTCATGCTGAACTTAATACAATTTTGTTAAGTCATGGTGATATTGAAGGCGCAAAAATGTATGTTACATTATTTCCATGTAATGAGTGTGCTAAAATAATTATTCAATCAGGAATAAAAGAAATCATTTATTATAATGATAAATATGCTGATACTGACGCTGTTAGAATATCAAAAGCGCTTTTTGATGAAGCAGGAGTTAAGTATCAATCATATGAACAAGAAAATAAAAAAATAGAATTAAAAATATAAAGAAATGAGGTGCATAATATGATGAGTGTGTTAGAGTATGCTGAAGATATAAATAAATCAGTTAAAGAAGTTTTAAATAAATGTATGGAGTTAAATATAGATGTTTCTACTGAAGACGATTTGCTTGATGAAGATGCAATCGTTATGTTAGATAATAATTTAGATTTTGATGGTGACGAAGAGGAAGCATATGAAGAGGAAGAAGAATTAACTCCTGAAATAAAAACTGCAAAGCCTACCCAACCTAAAAAGACACCTAGCAAAAATAAAAATCAAGGAAATAAAGAAAAAACTAAAAAACAAAGTAGTAAAGACTTAGCTAAGAAAAAGAAAGAAATGTATAAAAGTAAGGAAAAACTTATGAGTAATACACAAATAAATGAAGATAAGTTTGTTATTTATAAAGAAAATATGTCTTTAGGAGAACTTTCTTCTGCATCAGGTATTGAAACTGGAGAATTAATAAAAAAATTATTCAGTCTAGGAATGCTTGTAACAATTAATAGTCCAATTACTTATGAAAATGCTGAATTGCTTATGAGTGATTATGATAAAGAATTAAAGAGAGAAGAAACTTCCGATGTAACTAATTTTGAGGAATTTGAAATTATTGATGATGAAAAAGATTTAGAAGAAAGACCAGCTGTTGTTACTATTATGGGCCATGTAGACCATGGTAAAACAACATTGCTTGATGCAATTAGAAAAACAGATGTTGTATCAACTGAAGCTGGAGGAATTACTCAAGCAATAAGTGCTTATCAAGTAAAATCTAATGATAAATTAATTACATTTATTGATACACCAGGCCATGCTGCTTTTACAGAAATGCGTGCAAGAGGAGCAAGTATTACAGATATAGTAATAATAATTGTTGCTGCTGATGATGGTGTAATGCCACAAACAAAAGAGGCAATCGATCATGCAAAAGCTGCTGGTGTTCCAATAATAGTAGCAATCAATAAAATGGATAAACCAGGAGCAAATCCTGAAAGAGTAATGACTGAACTTAGTGAATATGGGCTAATGCCAGAAGAATGGGGTGGAGATACCTTATTTAGTAAAATATCTGCCGCAACAGGAGATGGTATACCAGAACTTTTAGAAAATATTTTATTAATTGCAGAACTTCAAGAATATAAAGCTAATCCAAACCGTTATGCGTCAGGAACTGTTATTGAAGCCAGATTAAATAAACAAGTAGGTTCAATTGTAACATTACTTATTCAAAATGGAACTTTAAGATTGGGAGATCCATTAGTAGTAGGATCTTCATATGGTAAAATCAGAACCTTAAAAAATGATAAAGGCGAAGAAATTACTTCAGCATATCCATCACAACCTGTAGAAGTAACAGGACTTTCTGAAGTACCATCTGC